>DATCKK010000146.1:0-4980 GCA_036562325.1 Cytophagaceae bacterium
GGATATGATTAAGCCCAGTTCCAGAATGGAAGGGCCAAGGAACGAACATTATGTAGTAATAAACCATAAAGATCAGAGAAAGACTTCCAAAAAAATCTCCAAATACCAGGGAGATATTATACCGACAGAATCGAGAATGGAAGGACCCAGAAACTCTGATGCTTACGTAATTGCCCGCGAGATCGACCGCAAGAAAGAAAAACAAATCGCCAAATACCAAGGCGACCTTCCGAACAATTATCTGCAAAAAAGAGCTAAGTACAGAAGAGAACAAGATAAGAAGTTAGCAAACTATCAGGGGGATATCTTGGTTAGAACATTAAAGCAGCGTGATAAACAGATCCGCAAGAAGGGTAAAGCCATGGCTAACTACCAGGGAGACATTATAGTAAGGAAGAAGAAGGAAGGTATGCACCCAAGCTCTGTGTACAGAGGTGGAAAAGTAAAGAATTCTTATACGGCGAAAGAAAAGTACAGAAAACGAATGTTGAAGAAGTACGGAAGAAATCAGGGAATAGAGGATCCGAACTACATGAAGAAGAAGTACAAGAAGCCGAAACACGATAAACGAGAAAGTGAAATCTGGTATTAATATTTATGGAGTGGATCAACTTAAGTGAAGAGACGAGCATAGAAACTATAAAAAAATTATCCAGCGAACATCCTGTACTGATATTCAAACACAGTACAAGATGTTCGATAAGTTCCGCCGCTTTAAGTAGACTGGAAAGAAATTGGGACATGGAAAAAATGAGCCACGTTAAAGCGTATTACCTGGACTTGCTTTCCTACCGAAATATATCCAACCAGATAGCAGAAAGCTTTAATGTTCACCATGAATCTCCTCAGGTTCTGCTTATAAAAGACGGAGAATGCATCTACCATGCTTCACACATGGGAATCACGTTTGCCGAATTGGCTAAAAAATGCTAAAGAGGAAAAAGGCCTGAACTCGAATTAGTCAATCCTAAAAAATTATCTCATCGATACAATTCAATGGCAATGCCTGGATTTAAGAAAGCTATTGCCACAATTGTTGACTTTTTTGGATTAGAATTTTAAAAATTAAACTCTACCTCCTGTTTTATATCCGGATGTAAACTCATTGCCACCGGGCAGGTAAGTGCAGCTCTTCTAAGGACTTCTTTTTGCTTATCACTTAACTTTTCAGGATAAGGTATCTCCAGTTTTATTTTTATTTCCGAAATTCTTCTCGGATTCGCCACCATTACTTTTGTTATTTCAGATGTCATCCCTGTCAACTCTATCTGTTCGCGCACAGCCACCTGCCCCATTATGGTCATCATACAACTACTTAAAGCAGCACATACCAGGTCCGTCGGAGAGTATGCTTCTCCTTTTCCCTGATTGTCTACCGGCGCATCCGTTATTATTTTATTTCCCGATCGTAAATGTATGCCTTCCGTCCTCAGGTCTCCAAGATACTTAGAGGTCATCTGTACCATAGTTGTTTTAGTTTCGTTTTGAGAATAGATTTAAAAATAATTAAATTTAACAGAAATCCATCATGTACCGCATGTTTCGATACTTACTTTTTTTCCTGCTAATTTCCACTTTGGCAGTTGCACAGGAAGAACCATCCTATAATGAGGAGTTTGTAACCGGTGTCAATTTCAACACTAATGGAGGCATTATAGGCGGAGCTATGTTTAGGTACGCACGCAAAATAGAAACCGGAAGGTTCCATAACTTCTCCCTGGAAATTGTTAATGTCAAACATGCCAAAGAAAGAAAAGAAACCAGCCTGCTCACCGGCAATGTATATGTTTATGGCAAAGCAAGAGCATTCTTCGCCGTTCGGCCGCAATATGGCCAGGAGTTTATAGTGTTCAGAAAAGCCAATGAAGATGGAGTACAGGTCAACGCAATAATAGCAGCAGGGCCTTCTATTGGTATACTAAAACCCTATTTTATTGACTACAGCTACGGCACTAATGATATTCGTCAGGAAGCTTATGACTACGAATTCCATAAGAGAGAGAATATAATGGGAAGTTCCGGGCTGCTGAAAGGGTTCGGAGATTCAGACCTGGCACTGGGACTCAATTGCAAAGCAGGGCTTACTTTCGAATTTGGCCACTTCACCAGTAATGTTACCGGCCTGGAAATAGGTATGTTAACAGAAGCATTTACAAAGCGAATGGTTATGCTTCCTATGTCAGAGAACAACTGGCTGTTTACCTCCCTATACTTAAATTTGTATTTCGGAACCAGAAGGTAACGGAAAAACCTTACACAGTTGAGTGCATTCGCATTTATTTTGACTATCTTTCATTAAATTTGCCAGTACTAGAAAAGTTAAGAGCATGATAGAATTACCAGTAATACCATCAGATTCAAACAGAAGGGGTAATAAGCCTGACTGGTTGAGAGTAAAACTACCTGTAGGAAAAGAGTACGCGAAAGTCAGAAAACTGGTAGATGAGTATAAGCTTCATACTATTTGCGAGAGCGGCAACTGCCCGAACATGGGTGAATGCTGGGGAGCTGGTACTGCCACTTTTATGATTCTTGGAAATGTCTGCACCAGAAGTTGTTCCTTCTGTGCAGTTGCTACCGGAAGGCCGAATGAATACGACACGGAAGAACCCAAAAGAGTTGCGGAAGCAGTTAAATTAATGGGAGTAAAGCATTGCGTGATCACTTCCGTGAATAGAGACGAATTGAAAGACCGGGGTGCTGAAATCTGGTACCAGACAGTAGTTGAAATAAAAAAGATAAGTCCTGAAACTACAATAGAAACATTAATTCCCGATGTAAAAGGAAATTGGGATGCCTTAATTCGCATGATAGAAGCAGGACAGGAAGTCGTTTCTCATAATATGGAAACAGTGAAAAGGCTGTACCGAATGGTAAGGCCACAGGCAAAATATGAGAGAAGTCTTGAACAAATTAAAAGAACCAAAGAATATGGTAAAAGGACCAAATCAGGAATTATGCTTGGTTTGGGCGAAAAGCCGGAAGAAGTGTATGAAGCAATGGATGATTTGGTAGCTAACGGCCTTGATATTCTTACATTGGGGCAATATCTACAACCAACCAAAATGCACCTGGAAGTAGCTGAATTCATCCATCCCGACCAGTTTGCCCACTACAAAGAAGAAGGCTTAAAAAGAGGCCTGAAGTATGTTGAATCAGGGCCTTTGGTTCGATCTTCTTACCACGCTGAAAGACACGTGAATGTTTAGAGCTTGGAAGCTTTAAGCCATAGATATTAAGTAAATTCACTTTCGATATTATAACCAGGCCACAAGGTTAATCTTGTGGCTTTTTTCATCCCTCCAACCCTTCGCAGCCCCACCAATCCTGCTTCTCTGTAACTGCAAGTAAAACCCTTCATGCCTATTGAACTCCTACAGGTTAATTAAAACTAAAGATTAAATAAATAGGATTATGTATTTAGGTCTCAATTTCAAATGAGATAAATTTATCAATAAATGTTTTAAGATATTTGATTATAAATCTTCTATTCACCTTCGCCTCGCCGGCTAGGCCCTACTTTTCTCTCCCGCTTTTGGCGGGACAGGCATTGATGAGAAAAGTAGGCAAAAGAATCAAGGCCTGTGAGTAAAATTTCAATTCAGCGCGCATCCTGGCCAAAAGCAATCATTTGCTTTTGCCTGCTAAAAACTTTGAAACTTGCCCTTCTAACGTCGGGCTTCAAACAACAAAGTTTTTTAACGCTTCATTACTTGAAATTTCTTAACGTAATTTCCTCAATGGCCGGAAACTTTCGACATAAGAACTAAATACTTAATCTTATAAATAAAATTTCAAGATTGTTATTTTATTGGTAGAAAGCAAGTCCCCCCTTGAGTGACAGGCTAGCGCATATGGGAAGGGGGCTAGGGGATGAATAAAAGAAATCTAACTCAAACTATTAACTACATTTTTTAATGTTGTTACTTCATCAAGTAGCATCTCATTATAGCTATCAACTAAAATTAAAACAATCATCAAATGCCTTTTTTACGCTATCTGAGCAACTTTTATCACCTAAGCAACACTATTTACCATTTAAATAGCAAAAGCCCCTAAAAGGGGCTTTTAATTGCTTGTCCATTTTAAAGGAACAGCTAAAATTATTTTACTTTCTTAGCTAGTTCAGCACCTGCTTTGAACTTAACTACTTTTTTAGCTTTGATTTTGATTTCTTTTCCGGTTTGTGGGTTTCTACCAGTTCTTGCAGCTCTTTGAGCTACACTGAAAGAACCAAAACCGATAAGGATAACTTTGTCTCCTTTTCTCAAAGTTTTAGTAGTTGTAGAAATGAAAGCGTCTAATGCTCTTTTAGCATCTGCTTTAGAAAGTTTGGATTCAGCCGCAATAGCGTCTACTAATTCTGCTTTGTTCATTTTTCTTGGAAGTTTAGCTTAAACAATTATTTAATAAGAAATAACTAAATCAAATTTAACGGAATTCCCAGATTTGGCAATACTTTCAGCGAAAAAAAAATGAAAATGTTGATAACTATTTTTTCGCATGAACTTCTGTACCCCTTATCTGTTAAGGGATACAGCCGATTCGCCAATTATTCCCTTATTACAATCCCTTGCAAACACCTGATATTCTTACGATATAAGGACTCCGGAACACTTATTAATACTACTAATCGCCATCAAGTAAATTACCTAGCCCACCCAGCAAGCTACCTTCTTCCTTCCTTGGCCCTGTGCCGTATTGAACAATTCTTCCGGCTAGTCTGCTAATCGGAAGTGATTGTATCCAAACTTTTCCCGGCCCTCTCAAAGTAGCAAAGAATACGCCTTCTCCTCCGAATAAAGTATTTTTAATGCCGCCTACAAACTGAATATCGTACTCTACACGGCTTGTAAAGGCCACAATACAACCAGTATCTACCTTCAACAATTCCCCGGGCTGCAACTCCTTCTCAACGATCATTCCTCCAGCATGGACAAATGCCATCCCATCTCCTTCCAGCTTTTGCATAATAAAGCC
>DATCKK010000682.1:0-2494 GCA_036562325.1 Cytophagaceae bacterium
AGATAGTGAATATTGCCAATAATACAGAGGATGTATTGTAGCATCCTCTGTATTTAGTACTATCAGACAGATACAGGTCCTGATTTTTGTAATTTGTTTTCAACTTGTTTTTTATAAGCCATTTCAAATATAATTGGAAAAACCAGTAGCGTAAGTATGGTAGCGCTTATAAGCCCTCCTATAACTACTATGGCCAATGGCTTTTGTGTTTCAGAACCTATGCCTGTTGATATAGCGGCCGGAAGTAAGCCTATAGCGGCCATTAAAGCAGTCATTACAACAGGACGTATTCTCGAGTTAACTCCTTCTTTTAATGCATCGGACATGGACATCTCTTTGGCCAGGTTGGTTTTAAAGACAGATATAAGAATTACTCCGTTTTGAATACATATACCAAACAAGGCTATGAATCCAATACCTGCTGAAATACTGAAGATAGTGTTAGTGGCATGTAAGGCCAGTATACCACCTACCAGGGCAAAAGGTACATTTACCAATGCGAGCCCTGCATCTTTAGCATTTCCAAAGGTGATGAATAATAATACATAAATTAATATCAGACTAATAGGCACAACTTCTCTGAGTTTTTGAGTGGCTCGTACCTGATTTTCAAACTCACCACTCCAGGCAATGCTATATCCTTTGGGCAAAGTAATTTGGGTATTAACTTTTTGTTGTGCTTCTTCGATTGTACTTCCCAAGTCTCTTTCCCTGATCGAAAACTTAATGGCTATAAATTTTGAATTGTTATCTCTGTATATAAAAGCAGGTCCGTTGACAGTTTTTATGGTGGATACTTCTTTTAGAGGAACTTTATTACCCCTGATAGTAGGAACCAGCAAATTGCCTATTTCTGTTTCTGTTTTTCTGAACTCCTCCTGATATCTGATTCTTACATCAAACTTTTTTTCGTTTTCATATAACTGAGTAACTGCCTTCCCTCCAATAGCCATTTCTATCACTGCCTGACAGTCGGCAGTAGTGACGCCATATATGGCCATTTTTTCTTCATCTAAATTGATACTTAGTTCCGGCTGTCCGAGATTTCTAAGTATTCCAAGGTCTTTAATACCTCTTACTGTTTTTAAGATTGCAGCAACAGAGTCAGCTTTTTGGTTTAATTCATCCAGGTTTGGGCCAAATATTTTCACGGCGAGTGAAGCATTTATTCCTGCGACAGCTTCTGCTATGTTGTCAATGATTGGTTGAGAATAATTAAATATAATGCCTGGATATATTTTAAGTTTTTTATCCATCTCTTCTATCAGTTGTTCAAGGGATATTTTTCTTTTCCACTCTTCTTTCGGGTGTAAGTTTACCTGGCATTGTACATAGAAAAAACCCGAAGGGTCGGTTCCGTCATTACTTCTTCCCGTTTGAGATAACACAGATTCTACTTCATCAAAGGAGTTAAGTATAGCTCTGAATTCTCTGACTATTTCAGTGGTTTCCTTAAGTGAGCTGCTCATTGGCAGTTTGGCTTCTACCCAAAGGGCTCCTTCATTTAAGGTAGGTAAAAACTCCGAGCCAAGGAAACGGAACGAATAGATGCTTGTTGCAAGTATTACTATGGTAACAGCTACAGATAAGTGTTTCTTTCGATAGGTAAAAGCAAACCATTTATTAATGGTTTTATTAAAGAAGTTTACAAGCGGATTGTGCTTTTCTTTAACGTTTTTATTAAGTAAGATACTTGCCAGTACAGGTACCAGAGTTAAGGTAAAGACAAGTGCTCCCAATAAAGCGAATCCCAGTGTATAGGCAAGGGGAGAAAACATTTTACCTTCTACTTTCTCGAAAGCAAAAATGGGTATTAGACAGGTAATAATGATAAGCTTGGAAAAAAATACAGCCTTTCCCATTTCTGTTCCGGTCTTTTTAATCATTCCCAGCTTACTTAACTTATTAAAAGCTTTTTGTCCGATTTTGTGCGCCTTATGATCAAGCATTACAAAAAGTCCTTCAACCATTACTACAGCGCCATCTATAATGATTCCGAAGTCTATTGCTCCCATCGAAAGAAGATTGGCCGACATGCCTTTGATACGGATACAGATAAAAGCAAACAATAGCGATAAGGGGATTATGATGGAAACAATCAATGTTGTTCTCCAGTCGGCCATAAACAGAAATACGATAACCGTAACAAAAATAATTCCTTCGGCAAGGTTGCCCAACACGGTTTTCTTACAATAGTTCATTAGCTTGTCCCTGTCATAGAAGGTTACTATTTTTACATCGGAAGGAAGGATTTTAGTGTTGAGGTCTTCAATTTTTTCTTTTACTCTTTTAAGTACTTCTGCCGGATTTTCTCCCTTGCGCATCACCACGATTCCTTCTACAACATCATCATTATCATCCAGGCCTACCTGGCCCACGCGTGGAATATGAGTTTCAATGACCCTGGCTACATTTTTAATAAGAATAGGCGTGCCATTTATGTGGTCTATAATAATATTTTCTATATCACTTATGTTATTTAACAGGCCTATAC
>DATCKK010000683.1:0-6818 GCA_036562325.1 Cytophagaceae bacterium
GTATAGGCAGTATCTCAGGGGTCTCCTCCTGCGACATTACCTCCTCCTCTTCAGGACTAAGAAGCGGAATCATCTCTCCTGTCTCTACTTCAAGAAACCTGCTCAAAAATAAATTCGTTATAGAACCGTTGTTACTTCTACTGTTTTTACTCATACTCTAAACCGCTTCACCAATATGTCAAGTTGACTATTTTTATTTAATTTCTTCCTAAATTTATTAAACTATTTTATAATTAGGTAATTTTACAAGAGTTATGCCACTAATCGAAAGGGTAAAACTTTAATATTGAAGAATGAAATCAAGTAATAGCATAATCATATATACAACCTTCTTACTCCTAGCTGTTTGCCTGTCAGGCCGCGTTTTTTCACAGGATAAGAAAAAAAAGTATACCACCCAAACTCTTGCCAAACCTTCAGGAGATGCCACTGAAAAAAAGTCAGAATTTCAACTTACTTTTAAGAACCTTAATGTCATCCCCTATTATTACAACAAAGACGAGCTTAACCAGATTCGAAAATACGAGCACAAAAAAGACTACGCCAAATTGCTGCCTGCGCTGGAAACCTATGTTTCCAATTTTGGTATTCAAAACTTTAGCAAAAACACCAATCTGCTTTGGAAACTGGGTCAGCTTTACGAAGTATTGGACCAACCCGAAAAGGCAAAGTTTATGTATAAGCTGGTTTTAAAAAATCACCGAAGCAAAGAAATCAAGAATATATACCAGCACTACGATACCCTTACCAGCAATGAGAAGGATAAGTATGTTCCTTTAAAATATTACTATGAACTCGTAGAATACCGAAAGGCCATAGATACGTTGCGTCCCCCTCAAAGTGTATTTTTGAATATGGGAGAGCTGGTAAATGATAATAAATTCCCGGATTATGGCCCGACTCTTAATGTAAACAATGACATATTACTTTTCACCAAGAGAAAAAAAGAACTTACTTCTACCAAACTTTCCTTTAGAGAAAATGAAGACCTGTATTATACCAAAAACTACGATGGCTTTTGGGACGAGGCACTTCCTTTTGAACCTATAATCAATTCACATTGTAATGAAGGTTCTGCCACCTTGAGCAGAGATGGTAAAACGATGTACTTTGCCCGCTGCAAAGTAACCGATTACCAATACGATTGTCGTGACTGTATGGGAAGTTGTGACATTTACGTAACAACATTAAAAGACGACAGCACCTGGACTGTCCCCAAAAACCTTGGCCCCAATGTCAACAGTACTGCATGGGATTCTCAGCCAACATTATCCCATAATGAAGACACCTTATATTTTGCATCCGACCGATTAGGCGGGTTTGGATTATCTGATATCTACTTCACATACAAAAACTCAAAAGGAGAATGGATGCCTGCGCAAAACATGGGGCCAATCATTAATACCAGAGGTAATGAAGTAAGTCCTTTTTATCATCCGGTACACCATGTTTTCTATTTCAGCTCCAATGGACAACTGCTAAACTTTGGCGAAATGGATGAGATGGATTATATCTTCAAAACTTTTGATATTTATAAAACCAGGAAAATCCAGGGGTTCTGGCAGGAACCTCAAAATATCGGGCCTTTGGTAAATGGAAAAGGAGACGAATATTACTTTACCATAGACTCCAAGTCTAAAGATTTGTTTTATGCCAAGTCTGAAGAAGGCAACCTGAATAATCTTGATCTTTACTCTTTTCCCTTACCTATGGAGGCCCAACCGTTGGCAACAACTAAAATTAAGGGTAAACTTACCGACTCCATATCCGGAGAAACATTCCAGGGGATTGTTTCTGTAATTGACTTAAGCAATGGTATAGAGGTGGCTCCTAAATTTATGAGGCCGGATGGTACCTATGAATTTGACCTTATCGATGACAATGATTACCTGCTCGTAATACAAGGAGATGAGTTTTTCAGGGTTGAAAGAAAGTTCCATTTGAGTGGAGATACTGTTATGGATCTACAAACCAATTCTATCAAATACAACAAATGGAAGTTTTCCACCCTCGAATTTGATAACGGAAGTGCCGAGATCAAAAAAGGAATGGAGAATGACCTTGATAAAGTGGTAAACTTTCTTGTTGACCATCCACATCTAAAATTGAAAATCTCAGGACATACTGATTCTGACGGTAATGCTGATGCAAACCTTAAACTATCGCAAAGACGTGCAGAAGCTATAAAAGCCTATATTATCAATAAAGGGTTACTTGATCCTATGCGAATTGAAGCGATTGGCTATGGCAACCAAAGGCCTATCGTTGAAGAGAAGACAGAAGCAGATAAGCGTATTAACCGAAGAGTGGAGTTTGAAATTATTCGACCAGAACTTCAAAAGGATACTAATGACGATGAGAGCAATGAGGAAGAGATAGAGGAAAATGAGAATGAAAGCTGGTAAGCTATTCTTTTAAAGTTGGAAACTGCAGGTTATTAGTTATAAGTGTTTTTTAAGGTTAATAATCCTCTATTCCTTGCGATGACCAACAAGTTATTTTACAAAAAATAAAAAAGGGAATAAAAGTTATAATGTTTACATGAACTTTTATTCCCCCTACTCTTTAAAACTTGTTACTACATTACAATACCTACCACTCTATTCTGTTGGTGGAGGCAATTCCAGCAGTATTCTCTCTGCAATCTTAGGAATATTATCGCTCACAATCTGATAGATATAATTAGAATTGGAGTTGTAATGTGTTTTGAACTTATTTCCTGCTATTTGCTTTCCGCTTGCGTCAAATATAGAGTAATGAGTAGTAAAAGTTCTTTCATAGTTTAAAGCAGCACGGTCCAGGCAGTTTTCGTAATTGGTCTTCACTTCAAACTGGCTAACAAATATATAATAGTCAATAGAGTATTTTCTGTTAAAATAATTGAAGAATTCAGGATCTTTTATCAATACTCCAAAATACTTTCCATGATCTTTAGGTATGTTGTATTTTGACTCGTTCAGTCCCGTTATTTTTGCTTTTTGTTTATCTAACCAGGATTTGTTACTCTTCCCAACTTCTATTTCCTGAGCTCCCCCCTGACGCAATCTTTCATTAGCATAAGGATTATCAATTATCTCCTGATAGTTATAAGTTACCGAACTATATACTTTATTAATATCACTCAAAGAGTCCTTCGCTTTTCCTCCTAATAAATGAATGGTTTCATACCCTGGGGCATCCAGTAAAGCATTTAACCTTCTTCTAAATACCTGGCGAACTTTCGTTCTGTTCATATTAGACTTGGCGGCAATCTCATCATCGGCATCTGAAAAATACAGGTAAGGGTCAAAAGGAATAATCAATACCTGCTTTTTAGTGGGATCATAGTGATAAACAGTTTCTGCTTCAGGAATGGCAACATCCGACACAACTGTTTCTTCTTTGGTTTCCGCAACTACTTTAGCCTCTTTAACTTCTTTGATCTCATTATCAACCACCTTGTTTTCTTTCACTTCTGTGTTTTCCTTTACAACAACTTCTGATTCTTGCGTTTTCTGAGGCTCATTTTTTTCCGCAGTATTTTCCTGCGTTTCAGTATTGGTAGAAGTTTTATTGTCTGTAATAGTTACTTTCGACTCTGTTGAACTTTCTTTATACCCTATTATGATCTCCTGTCCTGCCTTCAACTCCATGTTGTTCAACTTCAACAGATCATTTAACGGAATATTATATTTTTTGGAAATACCATATAAGGTTTCTCCCGGCTGAACTTTATGATAGATCGCTTTGTCACTCTTCTTGGATTTCTCCAAAAACTCTCTGTTATATGGAATATTTATTACTTGCCCTACCTTCAATCCATTTTCCAGCTCAGGGTTTATCTCTAATAAGTCGGATACCGGCACTCCATACCTTGTAGAGATTCCATAAATAGTCTCTCCCGGAGAAACCAGATATCGAATGTGGAGCTTATCATTTACTTTAGTAACCCCGATGGAGTCCTTCACACCTGCAAATGCAAGAGCGGTAACAGTAAGAAGGATAGTTGTAACAAAGATTCTTTTAATCATATGTAAGGGAGTTAACGTACTTTTTACTTAAACCAGGTTTTAAAAATATCATTACCAAAGGCAAAAACCATTAAGGCCAGCAGTATGACCATTCCCACCTTTTGTGCTCCTTCCAAAA
The DNA here is from genome assembly GCA_036562325.1 of Cytophagaceae bacterium. Taxonomy (GTDB): domain Bacteria; phylum Bacteroidota; class Bacteroidia; order Cytophagales; family Cytophagaceae; genus DATCKK01. Next base: position 4,129 of record DATCKK010000683.1, read on the forward strand.
ACTTGTCAGATGGTTTTCTTCCTGAAACTATTTCGTAAGTCAGGAACATCACGTGTCCACCATCTAATGCCGGAATTGGCAGGAAGTTCATAAATGCAAGCACCATAGAAAGTAACCCTACCAGACTCCAAAACTTTTGCCATATCCATACAGTACCAAACTGTTGTGCAATACCTATAGGGCCGCTAATCGATTTAGAAGCATTTAATTCTCCTCTGAAAATTTTACCCAACCCCTTGATATTATTGATTATAACTGAGAAAGCCATTTCGGTACCTTTTACTACTGACTCTCCGACACCGAATGTTTCTACAGAATGCTTTAATAACAAGTCTGGATAAAAGCCAATTTTACCTGTTGTATCCACCTGAGGAGTTAATTGAACCTGTTCACCGCTTCGCTCAACAATCATGGAGACTTGTTTTCCTTTGTTACTCTTCAATACTTCTCCCAACTCATGAAAATGACTAATGCTTCGTCCATTCACGCTTATAATAGAGTCCCCTTCCTTTAAGCCGGCTTTATCAGCATTGTCTCCTTCTTTTATCTTTCCTACTTTAAACGGATAAATGGGATCGATAAACTCGCCATCCTTTTCAGTAAGGTCTCCGACAAAATCATTGGGAATATCTATACGAATCTGTTCTCCGTTTCTTTCTATCACATAAAAACTATTGCTGCCCAACAACACATCCGGACTTGTTACTTCATTGAATTTCTCCACAGGCCGGCCATTTACGGAAATGATTTTATCCCCTGTTTTTAACCCGATTTCCTGAGCAAGTTCATAAGCCACAATACCTCTTTGGTTTACATCTTCCATACGGTAGTATTGCTGGCCATAAACATAAAGCAGGCAAATAAAAATAATAATTCCGGTGATCACATTCACAATAATCCCTCCCATCATTACAATCAACCTCTGCCATGCAGGCTTGGCGCGAAATTCCCAAGGTTGTGGCTCTTGTCCCATACTTTGAGTATCCAATGACTCATCTATCATTCCGGATATTTTCACAAAACCTCCCAAAGGTATAGCACCCAGTGAATATTCTGTTTCTCCTTTTTTAAAGCCAAATAATTTAGGAGGAAAACCAATAGAAAACTTCTCAACCCTCATCCCAAACATTTTGGCTGCAAGCATGTGCCCTGCTTCATGAAGTCCCACCAGTATAGATAATCCCAGTAATAACTGGGCAACCATTACTAATACATCCATTTATTTTTCAATCAAAACTTATAAAAATTAATTATTGAATAATTAAAATTAAACTCTTTCGGTTCAATTCTATAATATTTTTTTAATTTCTTGCTTTCTACAGATCGAAGTAGCTATTCTTCTTGTTTCTTCATCTGTCTGAATGTAATCTTCCAATTCCGGCCCTGCAATAAAAGCTACCTTTTCCATACATTCCTCAATTACCTCAGATATTTCCAGAAAACCAACGTTCTCTTTCAAAAATTCGTCTACGGCTATCTCATTTGCTGCGTTTAATATACATGGCATATTACCTCCTTTCTCCAACGCTTCATAAGCAAGACGAAGGTTAGGAAAGGTTTTCGTATCAGGTTGCTCAAAGGTAAGTGTATGAAATTTGGCAAAATCAAACCGGGGAAATTCAGAAGCCAGACGTTGAGGATAAGCCAGTGCGTACTGAATTGGCAACCGCATATCTGGTAAACCCATTTGTGCTTTGATAGATCCGTCCGTAAACTGGACCATCGAATGAATAATGGACTGAGGGTGAACTACCACTTCTATTTGAGATGAAGAAAGGCCAAACAACCATTTGGCTTCAATCACTTCCAGCCCTTTGTTCATCAATGAAGCAGAGTCTATAGTAATCTTAGCTCCCATGTTCCAGTTAGGATGCTTCAATGCATCTTCTTTTTTAACATTTCGAAGGAAGTCTACATCTCTACCCCTGAACGGGCCTCCGCTAGCAGTTAATATTATTTTCTCAACCGGGTTATGAAATTCACCTACTATACATTGAAATATTGCCGAATGTTCAGAATCTACCGGATAAATATTTACCGCATTCTTTTTTGCCAGCTCTGTAACCAGCTCACCAGCTACTACCAGCGTTTCTTTATTAGCTAAGGCAATTTGCTTTCCCGCTTCAATTGCTTTGATGGTTGGAATCAATCCTGAATAACCTACCAGAGCAGTTAGCACAATATCAATTTGTTCCATTTGTACCACTGAAGCAAGGGACTTGGCTCCACTATATACTTTTATCCCTGCAGGATCCAGCGCATCAAATACTTTATCGTAATGGGCATCATTACAAATGACTACAGTATTGGGCTTAAACTCTAAACTTTGTCTGATTAATAAGTCATAATTCTCCTGCGCAGTAAGTACTTCCACCTCAAAAAAATCAGGATGTGCTTTAATTACTTCCAAAGCCTGAGTACCTATTGACCCGGTAGAACCTAAAATAGCAATAGATCTTTTCTCTTTCCTCATGAACACAATAAAGGGGAAATCATCCCTTATCTACAATTTAAATTTTTCTAATTCTTCAGCTATCACTCTGTCGTTTGACAATCTGGGCACTTTATTTTGCCCGCCCAGCTTGCCCTGTGATTTCATATATTCTCTAAAAGCATCTTTCTGTAATGGAGTTATCACAAGCGGCCTAAGTATCTTCCCGGTGATCAGGTCATTGTAATAGGTATTAAAC
>DATCKK010000203.1:0-5997 GCA_036562325.1 Cytophagaceae bacterium
TGGTCGTATTAGCCTGTGCGCATTTTCTTCCGGCTATTTCGGTAGCTAATTTTTGGACTGCTGTAGTAGTAGCCTTAGTACTGACATTTCTAAATATGCTTGTAAAACCCATTTTGGTAGTATTAACCATACCGATTACCATTTTTACACTAGGGCTTTTCTTATTGGTTATTAATGCTATAATAATATTAATGGCAGATGGTTTGGTAGGAGGTTTTGAAGTGGACGGATTTTTTTGGGCACTTATTTTCAGTTTAATTCTATCTTTTGCAAACTCCTTGATCGAAAATCTGTTAGATGAATAACAAGTGTTTTATCATTAGCAGTTATTATGAATGAAGGACAGGAGTAAAGTTTGGGAAAGCCTTATTTATCCGACCATGTTTGTGGTCATCCTCTGGGTAGTAAAAATTACGGAAATGTTAATGGGGGTAGATTTAGGCTATTTGGGTATTTTGCCACGTACCATTCCGGGAATGCTCGGAATATTTACAGCACCTCTGATACATGGCGATTTATATCATTTATACTCCAATACCCTTCCTTTGCTTATTCTTGGAATGATCATCGTGTATTTTTATAATTCAATAGCCTTTGAAATTTTCTTTTGGGTTTACTTTATGACAGGTACCTGGGTTTGGGCAGCAGCTAATGGCGATGGGTATCATATAGGAGCAAGTGGGCTGATATATGGCTTTGTCAGCTTTTTATTCTTCAGTGGCCTTTTTAGGAATGATAAAAAGGCAATGGCCCTGTCTCTTTTGGTAACTTTTGTGTACGGAGGTTTGGTGTGGGGGCTTTTTCCATTTTCCTATGGGGTATCCTGGGAATCCCACTTTTTCGGAGCTCTGGCAGGCTGTTTGTGTGCATGGTTTTATCGTAAGTCAGAAAGTTCACGAAAAGCAACAAACGCAGAGGTGGAAACCAATAATCAATCTACCCGTCAGCCTAAAGATAATCCCTGAGTCCTTAACATGGAATATAGAGTGAAAGAACATTCATTCCTTGCCGCTATTGCCCGTAGGGTAAGAAAGAGCAAAGCCATAGCTATGGTGTTGGGAAAAACCATACATTTAAGTGGTGTAGATAAAGCTACCTTTTTGAGTAATAGAAAATGGCTTGTTCACGAATTGGTGCATATCCGTCAATTTAAACAGTATGGATACTGGAAGTTTCTCTGGTTATATGTGGTGGAGAGTATAAAGAACGGATATCGCAATAACAGGTTTGAAGTAGAGGCAAGGCAGGAGGCGGAAAACAGGGTTTATTAATCTGTGTTACTAAAAAATATGTCAGGTTAATATAGCTGATTTTTAACCTGACATATTTTAATGTTTATATCACTGGCTGCGCAATCATTTCCTGATGCTCTTTATGAGTATCCAGATATTCCTGAATATAATCACACCCCGAAGCTCTTACTTTTAAATTGTTTTTCTTGGCATATTGGATCGCATATTCCACCAGTTTACTGGCAACTCCCTGGCCTCTTAAATTTTTAGGCACAAACATCATCTTCAGATCCAATATGGTATCGCCAGCTGTTTTTTCATATTTCAAAGCACACTCTTTACCAAAAATGTCTATAAAGAATTTTTGTGTCTTAGTGTCATTTTTTATAGTTAACTTCATCTTCTAAATCCTCCGATTAAATTAAAAACTCTTGTTGGTTATTACTATTTAAACCATTTACAATGTTTATTGTTCAATTGTTTTAAGATATTATTTCAAATAAGCAGTCCGTATAAAATCTTTTCTGATCATAAAATGCATTCATTAGTTTTAATCCTGCTTTACTGCTTAATTCTTCAATATCTTCCATGGTATACTTTTGTGAAAGTTCTGTTTTAATGGTTTCCCAGGCTTTAAATTTTATTGACATATTTAGTTTGCCCAAATGAACTGTTTGCTCGCTTAAGCTTATAAGAAAGCTTTCCGTTTCGCCGGTTACAGGATTATAACTAGGGTAGTGGTCAAAGCCTGAAAGATTAAAGTTGGCACTGAGTTCGTTGTTTATCCTTTTGAGCAGATTGAGATTAAACGCTCTTGTAATACCGGATTTGTCGTCATAGGCTTGCAGGATGTCCCTTGGATGTTTCTTTAAATCAAAACCTATTAATGCTTTATCTCCGGGATTTAAATGTTTTTTAATTTCTTTTAAAAAAGACAAAGCTTCTTTAGGCGTACTGTTTCCTATATTGGCTCCAAGGAATAGAATTATTCTCCGAATATTATTGTTGGTTAATCCTTTTAATGCAGCCAGATAATCTTTCCATACAGGCATTATGGTTAAAGTAGGAAATAGCTTTTGAAGATCTTCGGATAATAGTTCCAGAACATGGGATGAAATATCAATTGGTGTATATGTTACCGAAAGGTTTCTGTTGTAAATTTCACCTAAGAGTAGTTTGGTTTTAAATCCATCGCCCGGGCCCAATTCGATAATTTCAAATTGATTTTCTCCATCGGAAAATAAATCTATTATTTCTTTTTTATGTGTATCAAGAATTTCATATTCACTCCGGGTTGGATAATATTCAGGTAGGGTCATAATAGTAGAAAACAGACGATCTCCGGTGTCATCATACAAATATTTGGAGGGAATGAATTTGGGTGCTGATGTTAATCCTTTACGAACATCTTCTTTAAATTCTTCTATCGGCCCATGGGGAATGTTTGACTTTCTATTTTTATTCGTTGCCCTGTTTGTGATCGTTTTTTTCATCGTTAATAACTCTCTGCTAATCGGATTCCTGTAAATTGCCATCGCTTATCCGGATGAAAAAAGTTTCTGTAAGTATCTCTTATATGTTCTTCGGGAGTAACACAAGACCCGCCTCTTAATATCATTTGATTGATCATGAATTTGCCATTGTATTCTCCTAATGCTCCTTCTTCTTTTTTATAATAAGGGTAAGGGAGATAGGCACTACTGGTCCACTCCCAGCAATCTCCAAAAAACTGGCTATTGTTTTGTGCTATTTGCGGATGATATAGTCCATTCTCCAGGAAATTGCTGTTGGCATTTACAACCACTTCATAAAGTTGAGTAGCTACTTCCCATTCTGCTTCTGTCAATAATCGTTTCTTTTTCCAACTTGCATAGGCGTCCGCTTCATAGTAGCTGATGTGTGTAACAGGTTCTTCTTCTACTACTTTTTTAAATCCCGATAAAGTAAATTGATACCATTCATTGTCTATTTTTCCCCAGTACAGTGGGGCTTCAATACGATTGGTTTTTATCCATTCCCATCCTTCCTGTAACCAGTGCCGGAAGTTTTGATATCCGCCGGCATCCATAAACTCTATATACTCTTTGTTAGTAACAAGGCGATTGGAAAATTGAAATGGATGTATGTATACCTTATGTCTGCCTTTTTCATTGTCAAAGCAAAAGCCATCTCCTTCATGCCCAATGGTGTATACGCCTTCTTCTACCGGTAAATATTCTTCCGGAATTACAGTAGAGATATTCGTATTTACTTCAGAGCCATTTTTATAGGCAGGCCGTAAAGGGTTTTGCGCCAATATGAATTTTATATCAGTCAACAATAATTCCTGATGTTGTTGTTCATGGTTTAATCCGAGCGCGATTATCTCTTTAGGAATTTCTTCCGGGCAATTTTCCATAAACTCTAAAATATGTTCATCTACATATTGTCGATAGTTATAAATCTCTTCTACCGTTGGTCTGGAAAGATTTCCACGATTGGCTCTTGGCACTCTGTCTCCTTCCGAATCATAATAGCTGTTGAATAAGTAGTGGTATTGAGGATGAAACACCCTATAGTTTTTTTTATGTTTTTTAAGAACAAAATTTTCCAAAAACCAGGTGGTGTGTGCCAGATGCCATTTGGGAGGGCTAACCTCTTTCATGGGTTGAAGGACGTAGTCTTCCGTTTTTAAAGGTAAACACAAATCATTCGTTTTATTTCTTATGTTTATGTAACTGGTAACAATGTCAATATCTTTTTTTGTTAGAAACATCTTTCTCTCTGTTTGTTCTTCTCTATCCCTGTTGTATTAACTAACCTTTGTGAACTTGTTATTGTTAAGCACCTTTGGTAAATAAACAAGCCTGGAATAAAATGAGTTGTTAATTCAATTAAGCATGCTATTTACGAATTAATTATCTCTGTAATGGATGATGTATTTGCAGACCAGGTGGTAAGGATAGTATTAATAATTGTCTTTATTGGGGTATTGGTAGTGTTTTTTGTTTTAGACCTGGGAGTGTTTCAAAAGGAAGCACATAAAGTTTCTACACGAAGTGCTTTATGGCAAAGTGGTTTTTGGGTAGGTATTTCGGTTATTTTTGGCTTTGTAATTTACTTTTTTTTGGATGCAGATCTGGGTATGTTGTTTTTTCTCGCATATGTTACTGAAAAATCGCTTTCACTGGATAATATTTTTGTATGGATGATAATACTTCAGTATTTAAATATACAAGAGCGGTATTATCACAGAGTCTTATTCTATGGGGTGATGGGGGCTATAGCTTTTCGTTTTATCTTTATAACTGTTGGTTTTTATCTGCTTGAAAAGTTTTCCTGGATCTTATATCTGTTTGGTGTTTTTTTGATATTCTCCGGACTAAAGCTTCTTTTTCGCAAAGGAATATATGATCCTGTGGAAGGTAGAATGTATAAATTTCTTGTAAAAAACTTTCAATTTGTAGAAGACGATTCAGGACGGTTTTTAGTAAAGAAAGATGAAAAGTCCAGATTTACCATGTTGTTTCTTACCCTTATTTTAATCGAACTAACAGATATACTTTTTGCTCTGGATTCTATACCGGCAGTGTTTGCTATTACTACCAATGAGTTTATAGTTTATACTTCTAATGTTTTTGCCGTACTGGGGTTGCGTGCCTTATTCTTTTTATTGTCTGGTGTTATTAACCGCTTTCGATATCTTGACAAGGGGTTATCTATTATATTAATATTTATAGGATTGAAAATGTTTGCAGAAATAACAGAATGGCATATTCCAACATCTGTTTCCTTGGCCATAGTGTTAACTGTCTTGTCAGTGAGCATATTACTTTCGATTTGGAAAAGAGATAAAAGCTTGAAATAATATTTGTAAAAAAAACCGGAATTTCCGGTTTTTCTGGGTGTTTTAGTAATAGTGATTCATAGCTTTATTATTCTTTAAAGTTGTCCCAATTAAAAGGTACTACTGGTGCATTCATTGATTTAATTAATAATTCTTCCCAAGTATAATTACAGTAGTCTATATCTTCCTTTTTTGTTTCTTGTTTATCCTCTTTCTCTTTGTTGTTATCATTAGAGTTTGTGTTACGTTCCAGAGCAGATAGGATTAGTTTTTTGTTTTTATTGTAGTAATTTTTTTCTTCTCTGCCTTTGTATATTTCCTTATTAGGCGCGCATCTCAAATCATCCTTTTGCTTAAATGGGGTGATTGTCGTACAATCTCTTTCATATCTTACGTTCATTGCTGTTAATAGATTGTAAAAGATTAACAGGTGCGGAGGCTTAAAGGTTTAAGTGGCCAGTTTAAATAATCATCAATAAAATTAGATTTGGTGAAAATCTGTTAGCCAAAAAGAACAGCAATAAGAAATAGAAACTGTGGAGGATGTGAAGGGGAGTAGGTAAAGGATTAGGGGTAATTAATCAGTAATTGTTAAAAAACAAAAAAAACTAAGAAAATTATCTTAGGCTTTAAGCGGAATGGACGGGACTCGAACCCGCGACCTTCCCGTCGTGCAATACCGGGACAATCTAATCAGTTGAACTACCAGAGGAGAAAAAGGAGATGAGGGAAGAAGGATAAACCTGTTGAGTAGAAAGAAAGGGAGATCTGATGAAAAGTTAATAGTAGTAATTGTTAAAAAACAAAAAAGCCTAAGAAAATCATCTTAGGCTTTAAGCGGAATGGACGGGACTCGAACCCGCGACCTCCTGCGTGACAGGCAGGCATTCTAACCAGCTGAACTACCACTCCAAATATTTTTACTGGTAATATTTATCG
>DATCKK010000219.1:0-1715 GCA_036562325.1 Cytophagaceae bacterium
GGCTTATTGTATCTCGCATTCCGAAACCAGGACCCGAAAGCTTTATGGCTGGAAATTACTAAAGCAAATCCTTACATATTTATCATAGTCTTTCTGATTACCTTTGCCGGAAACTTATTTCGGGCTGCCAGATGGAAATTACTAATAGAAGCTACCAGCGATAAAGTCTCCTTTAGATCGGTATTTCAAACATTAATGCTGGGATACTTTGTCAACTTTGCAGTACCTCGTTTAGGAGAGATCTCCAGGTGCTTTGCCTTACAGAAAAAAGAGAATATCCCTTTCAACCTCAGTTTCGGCACTGTAATCAGCGAGCGTCTGGTGGACCTTATCATGCTGGTCATTATTACCTTGATTACATTATTCTTTCAATACGACCTGATATACACTTTCTTTGCTGAACAAATAATAGCTCCTGTACAAGCCTACCTGGCAGCTAAAACCGCTAATGGAGGAATGAAGTTAATAATTATCGGTGCAGTATTGGTACTAGGAGTTATAGTCTATTTCTACAATAAACTTCATAGCAAAAAGAATGAAGAGAAAGTAAATGATTTTTATGAGAATGCGTGGAAAGGCATTACAAGTATCTTTCATCTTAAAAGCAAAACAACCTTCTTTCTTTACACATTAATCATCTGGATTTGCTATTATCTTAGTACTTACTTATGGTTTTTCGGATATGATAAAACTTTGCATCTGGGCCTTGATGCAGGATTTACACTATTGGTAGTAGGAAGTCTTGCAAGATCCTTACCGATACAGGGGCAAGGCATGGGAGCTTATCATTTCCTGATTGCACAAGCATTGGTACTATATGGTATTAACTCAACCCATGGTACTGCCCTGGCCGTAATGATATACGTAACACAGACCGCATTTTACCTGGGAGTAGGTGCTATATTAAGTTTAATCACCTTTATCACATTTAGGTTTAAACCTGCCGCTCCGGCAACACAGGCCTGATTAAGCCCCCTAAAAAACAAAAAGAATCATAACCTTAAATTATGATTCTTTTGTTTGGAAAATAGCAAGGACCCAAACCCTTAACTATTACTAACTATTAAACATTTAAAATAAACTAGGTGGTTTCTTCTTTATAGTAAGCAATTAGAATACCAAAAAGTTTTTGGCTTGTTCTTTAATTACCTCTTTTTTAGCTTTATTCAAAATACCCATGGTAATTTGCCTTACAAGAACATTAGCTATTGCAGCTCTTACACCTAACTTAAGTGCAAGGTCAATGCAAAAGTCCATTTCTTCGTCTTCTATATTACCATCAGCCAGCATTAACTCTACCAGGTCGTATATTTGATCAAATCGATCAGCGTCGTTTAATGGGGCTTTAAACTCTATAGACTCTGCATCCTCAAGTATATCAGCAATTTCCTCTGTAGTAAATCCGCTTTTCTTTCCAGCTTTAAATACCAACTCAACTTCTGAGTCAGAAATAATACCATCCGCTTTCGCCAACGCCACCAAATTTCTCAAATGGCTTTTTTGAACTTTCTCTTTTTTAGTGTCAAAAATTGTCAACATGAACATAGCCGTAATATTTTATTTTTTCTTTAATTATTACGCAACAAAGATAACAGCCTATCAATGCAAAATACAAGAAAAATGTAATTATTTTTTAGGATAAAATTTAACAATTCGAAAAAATACAATAAAAATCAACCACAACGATTAAAAACTAAAAACATAATAATCAATAC
>DATCKK010000226.1:0-6837 GCA_036562325.1 Cytophagaceae bacterium
AGCTTATCGGGTTGGAATTGAATGTGGTTTTGAAAAATAAAACTACAATTCATGGGGTGTTGAATCAATTCGAAGATAACCATTTGAAAATAAAAGACCTTCTCCATAGAAACCATACAATAGCCATAGAAAAAGTAGAAGAAATAGTATTCGATAAAACATCTGCTTATTAACAACTTATGCTAAAAAATCTTCTGATTAAGAATTATGCCCTAATCCGGGAGTTAGAGATGTCGCCTTCCAGGGAACTGAACATTATTACCGGGGAGACCGGTGCCGGAAAATCTATAATGCTGGGGGCAATTGGCTTATTGTTGGGGAACAGGGCAGATACCAAAGTGCTGTTTGATCAGAATGAAAAATGCATTATAGAAGGAGTTTTTGATATATCGAATTATAATCTTAAGCCCTTATTTGAAGAAGAAGATATTGATTTTGACGAGGCTTCCTGCATTATCCGGCGAGAAATTTCTACCAATGGAAAGTCCAGGGCTTTTATTAACGATACCCCGGTAACTCTGGATGCTCTGAAAAAGTGGGGTGCTTATCTGATGGATATTCATTCCCAGCATGAAACGTTATTGCTCGGCAATCAGAATTTCCAACTATCCATTATAGATGCCTATGCAGGCAATAAGAAAATCCTTGAAAGTTATCAGTCTATCTATAAGGAGTTTGTAAAGGTTGATGCAGAATTGGAAGCCCTGAAATCTTCCGAAGCAGAAACCAGGAAGCAGTTAGATTACGATAGCTTTTTATTGGAGGAGCTTAAAGGAATAAATTTAGAAGACGGAGAGCAGGAAAAACTGGAAGAAGAGTTGAAGGTGTTGGAAAATGCAGAGGAAATAAAGGCCAAACTGGTGCAAAATGTGGAGCTTATTTCCAATTCGGAAATCAACCTGCTTCAGCAATTACAACAGGTGGAGAAAAACTTGCTTCATTTGTCCGAATATTCTCCTACCTATCAGTCGCTTGCAGAAAGAGTTTCCAGTTGCCTTATTGAGTTGAAAGATATCGGTAGTGAGTTGGAAGCAGAGGAGTCTAAAGTGGAGTTTGATCCGGAACAGGTGGAAAGAGTGGGAGAGCGCCTGAGTAGAATTTACTCCCTTCAAAAAAAACATCAGGTAGCCACCATTGGAGAATTATTACAAATACAGGAAGAACTTGAGTCAAAAGTGAATCAGGTACTTGATCTGGATGAAACTATAGTAGCGCTGGAAAAAAAGGTGAAAGCACTGAAAGAAAAGCTTTTAGCTGAAGGCGAAAAATTGTCTGCAACACGTGAAAAAATAATTCCTTCCATTAAAAAGGAGCTTTCCGGACTGTTGAAAGATGTAGGAATGCCTAATGCGTCTGTGGAAATTACTCAGAAGAAAGGTAATCCGGGATTGTCAGGTTTAGACTCTATAGCTATTTTATTTAGTGCCAATAAAGGAGTGGCACCTCAGGAACTAAAAAATTCAGCTTCCGGTGGAGAGTTTTCCCGGCTCATGCTTTGCCTGAAATATATGCTAGCGGGTAAAACCGCTATGCCGACAGTGATTTTTGATGAAATCGATACCGGTATTTCCGGAGAAATCGCTATAAAAGTTGGTAAGATGATGAAACAAATGTCGGAAAGACATCAGGTAATATCTATTTCCCACCTTCCACAAATTGCCGCTCAGGGCACAGCTCATTATTATGTTTACAAAGATAATTCTTCTTCCCGTACCGTAAGTAAAATGAAAAAACTGTCAGAAGAAGAACGCATTAAAGAAATTGCCCAAATGATTGGGGGGGCAAAACCTTCCGAAACCGCAATTCAAAGTGCTAAAGAGTTGCTTTCACTGGTTTAGGCGGGAATGTTAAATAAATAATTGAAACAAATTGAAAAAAAATTAAAATCAAATTTGCATTTTTGCACCCGAAATTCACCAAACTATACTTTAGATAATGGCATATAATCTACTTAAAGGTAAAAAAGGAATCATTTTCGGAGCTCTGGATCAAAACTCTATAGCATGGAAAGTAGCTGTAAGAGCAAAAGAGGAAGGCGCTGACTTTACCCTTACCAATGCACCTATTGCGATGAGAATGGGGGAAATTAACAAATTGGCTGAACAGACAAATTCTGTAGTGATTCCTGCAGATGCCACTTCAGTGGAAGACCTGGAGAGCCTGTACAAAAAATCGATGGATGCATTAGGAGGTAAAGTTGATTTCGTTCTCCACTCTATTGGAATGAGTCCAAACGTAAGAAAAAACAAAGCTTACGGAGATATCAATTATGAGTATTTCCTAAAAACCATAGATGTATCTGCGCTGTCATTTCATAAGGTAATGCAGGTAGGAGAGAAGCTGGATGCCTTGAATAACAATGGTTCTATTGTAGCTCTTAGCTATATTGCTGCACAAAGAACACTTCCTGGATATTCGGATATGGCAGAAGCTAAAGCCATGCTTGAATCAATAGCAAGAAGTTATGGCTATAGATTAGGTTCAAAAGGAATCAGAGTAAACACTGTTTCCCAGTCTCCTACTATGACCACTGCAGGTAAAGGTATCGGCGGTTTTGATGTATTTGTTGATTTTGCAGAAAAAATGTCTCCTTTGGGAAATGCTACTGCAGATGAGTGCGCTGATTATGTAATTACTTTATTCTCTGACCTTACCAGAAAAGTAACGATGCAGAATTTATACCATGACGGAGGGTTCTCCTCTGTGGGTATTACTGAAAAAGTAATTGATGCTTTCTATAAAGAATCTGTTGAGAAATAATTTTTACTAAGGAAATAAATATTAACAGAAAAGAGAGTTTTTAACTCTCTTTTCTGTTTTATGGCTGTTAGTTTTCTTTGGCAAGATAAATTGCTTTTATAAGAGTTTTTCCCTCGGCTTCCAGTTTACACAAATACATACCTTCCGGAAGTTTTTGATTGGTCTCATCCGTACCATCCCAAATGACTTTATGCTCCCCCTTATCCAGCGTTTCGGATTTTAAATGAATTATCTTCCTCCCTAATACATTAAAAATCATTAATTCCACATTGGTTTTTGTGCTTAGGTTGATTTCAATGGTTGTGCGGTCATAAAATGGGTTGGGAAATATTTTGAGTTCCAGGCTGGATGCGTATGTGAAATTAAAATCGTTTATTGGCGATTTATGGCATGGTTCAATGGGTAAATTATTTTTAATTGGTTGTAAGGCTATTCCCAGAGATTTGTCAACTCCCGAAAGATCAGCGGATACCCATTCAATCCGGTCCAACACAGTCTGTGAAAACAAGTGCTGAATCGGAAACTGGAGTAAGATGAATAAAGAAACTATTCTGATCATATCTTCTTAAGCAGTTGCCAATTTTCTCTAAATTAAAAATGCAATTTTAATCAAGATAGATAATCCAATTAAAAATCCTTTATTCACTCATTAATTTTTTCAATATTTCCTGTGCAGCAACAGAAAGAACGGTACCAGGCCCATAGATGCCGGCGACTCCGGCTTTATACAGAAAATCATAATCTTTTGGCGGAATAACTCCTCCGGTAATCACTAAGATATCTTCCCGTCCTATTTTCTTTAACTCGGTGATAAGTTCAGGAACAAGCGTTTTGTGTCCTGCAGCCAATGTGGAAACACCAATAATGTGGACATCATTTTCTGCGGCTTGTCTCGCTACCTCTTCCGGTGTTTGAAAAAGTGGCCCTATATCTACGTCAAATCCAAGGTCGGCAAATCCGGTGGCTATAACTTTTGCTCCCCGGTCATGGCCGTCCTGTCCCATTTTTGCGACAAGTATTCTGGGCCTTCTGCCTTCCAGAGAAGCAAATTCATCGGCCATGTTTCTGGCTTTCATCACTTCGTTGTCCTGAGACGCTTCTTTTCCATATACTCCTGAAATAGTACCGGATACAGCTTTATGTCTTCCGAATTTTTTTTCCATGGCATCTGAGATTTCTCCTAATGTGGCTCGTAATTTCGCAGCCTTTACGGCAAGTTCGAGTAAATTACCTTTTCCTGATTCAGCACAGTCGGTAATGGCTGCAAGCGCTTCTGCTACTGCTGACGAATCTCTTTTAGCTTTAATTTCCGCCAGTCTTCGTTTTTGTTTTTCAAGTACAGTTTTGTTGTCTACTTCCAGGAGCTCAATAGACTCATTCTGCTCCACTTTGTATTTGTTTACGCCAACTATAATATCCTTGCCTGTGTCAATGCGCGCCTGCTTGTGGGCGGCAGCTTCTTCAATTTTACGTTTGGGCAATCCGTTTTGTATGGCTTTGGTCATTCCCCCCATGGCTTCCACTTCTCTTAAATGTTCCCATGCCTTTTCCATTAATTGAGCTGTTAAGTATTCAACGTAATAAGAACCTCCGTATGGATCGATATTGAAAGTAGCATCTGTTTCATTTTGCAGGAAAAGTTGTGTGTCCCGCGCAATTTTTGCAGAAAAGTCTGTAGGAAGAGCTAAGGCTTCATCTAATGCATTCGTGTGAAGAGATTGAGTATGTCCGAACACAGCTGCCATGGCTTCTATAGTAGTTCGGATCACATTGTTAAACGGATCTTGCTCGGTTAAGCTCCAGCCCGATGTTTGGCAATGAGTTCTTAGAGCTAAAGATTTCTCATTTTTAGGGTTAAATGATCGGATGATTTTTGCCCATAGTACCCTTGCAGCCCTTAGTTTGGCTATTTCAGTATAGAAGTTCATACCAATGCCCCAAAAGAAGGACAGGCGGGGAGCAAAGTCATCGATATCTATACCGGCATTAATTCCGGTCCGCACATATTCCAGCCCGTCTGCTAAAGTATAAGCAAGCTCAAGATCTGCGGTGGCACCGGCTTCCTGCATGTGATACCCGCTTATGCTTATAGAGTTAAACTTAGGCATGTACCGGGAAGTGTACTTAAATATATCTGCTACTATGCGCATAGAGGGTTGTGGAGGATAGATATACGTATTTCGTACCAGAAACTCTTTTAATATATCGTTTTGAATGGTGCCGCTTAACTTATCAGGAGAAACTCCTTGCTCTTCGGCAGCTACAATATAGAAGGCCATGATAGGAATTACTGCTCCATTCATAGTCATGGACACAGACATCTGATCCAGGGGTATTCCGTCAAACAGGATTTTCATGTCTTCTACGGAATCTATAGCAACTCCTGCTTTTCCAACATCTCCGAAAACTCTTGGATTGTCCGAGTCATAGCCTCTGTGGGTAGGCAGGTCGAATGCAACTGACAAGCCTTTTTGTCCGCCCGCCAGATTTTTTTTGTAGAAAGCATTAGATTCCTCTGCCGTAGAGAAGCCTGCGTACTGACGAATGGTCCACGGCCTGGAAAGATACATGCTATAATAAGGCCCTCTCAAAAAGGGAGGAGCCCCGGCGCCGAATTTCAGATGGGGCAGATTTTTTATTTGCTCTATATCGAAAAACTCAGGTATAGTAATGTTTTCAGGAGTTTTCCAGGGAATATTTTTTACACTGATACTTCCTGTCTCCTGGCGATTTATTTTAATTTTTGAAAAATCAGGTCTCATGGTTTATGCTATTTCAATTACTCCTTTTTGTTGAGCCTTTATCAGACCTCCATTTTCTTCAACAATCTGAAACAGGATCCAGATTTCTCTTGCCAAAATATTGGTAAGAGTTTCTATAAAATAGGATCCGGCAGTTGGGTCAGCTACCTTGTTGAAATAAGCTTCTTCTTTTAAAATATAAGAAGTGTTTCTGGATATTCTTGATGAAAACTCTCCGGGCTCAGCCAGGTCTTCATCGAAAGGAATAACAGTTAAGGAGTCACATCCTCCACTAATGGCCGCCATTGCCTCTGTGGTATTATGTATAATATTTACATAAGGATCTATCAGTGATTTACTGTAAAAGGAGGTACGGGCATTTATGATAAGAGGAATGTCGGAGTTAATATTATACGCTTTTAATATGTTGGGCCAAAGCAGTCGGAGAGCCCTGAGTTTACTGATTTCCATAAAATAGTGTTTGCCTACGGAAATAGAAAACTGTATTGACTGAATTACATCTTCCGGCCTGCACTCCCTTTCTTTGAGTTGTTCAATGTATTCTACTGCTGCGCTTAGCGAAAATGCTAACTCTTTGATTGCAGGCAGGCCCAGGTTGTGAAATGGATGGCTATTAATAGTAATGAATTTGAAATTAGGTATTTCGCCGGTAGAATTGACAAGTTCTGCAAGTTGGTCAAACTGTCGGTATTTAAGCAGGTCATTGAGAATCCAGTAACCAATAGGATCAAGTGATAGCGATCCCTTTACTTCATATCTCCTTAGTTTATCTTCTTTAATTTTCTCTTTAAGAGTGTTTATAATCACCTCTGGAGCATCAGATATGTTGAAGTGTACCGCAATATCTTTTAAAGGAATATTATCAAGAAGCTGTTTTACATTTTCAACTACAGGTTTTTCTGTATATTCCAGTAGGAGCTCCTGGACTCCGCTATCTATGGCTGTTTTACTCAACCGGATGGCAGTAGCGACATCATCTGCTTTTATCAATTCCCTCACGGCCCAGTCAGAAGAAGGCTTATTTATATAATAGGAGTCTGAGGAATTTATATCTTCTGAAGTATAGAATGGCTTGAAGTTGAGATCGCGAATGTACGATGGTAACTCTTTTCCCTTCATTTCACTCAAAATCTTTTGATGCCATTCTTCAGAAGAGACCTGAGGAAATTCTGAAAAATCGAGTGGTTTATTGAAATCCATTAACGATGGTTTTAAGTACTATTTTATGAATAAAATGTTTAAGATGCATATTGTTATAAAAAATATTATTTGCAAATAAAAAGTGTAATTTTTTTTAATTAAAACATCTCTGTTT
>DATCKK010000684.1:0-11498 GCA_036562325.1 Cytophagaceae bacterium
TCATTCGTCTGCTCCAGATATTTGTGTGACTGTATCAATTCATGCTTGGCGATATGCAACTTTTTATATTGGCGAAAAATAATTCCGGAAAATACTATAATAAAAACGGCCAGTATGGTTACAATAATGGCATAGTAATATAAGTCTCTTCTTTGCCCCTCCACAATTTCCAATTGTGTACCTTCTATAATAGGTAGAACGTTGGTTATCTGCATCTTCCGGTAATTAGCCCCATAAAAGTACGCATCTTCCAAGGCCACTTTAACATATTTGTAGGATCGGTTCACATCACCTTCATGATATAAAACTTCAGCCAGGTCACGAATAGCCACTGTTTCACGGGTACAGGAAATAATATCATTTATAGCTGCTTTTGCCAGATGTTCTTTTGCCTTAATCGGATCATTCACCAGACGGTACATATAGCTCAAGCTTGAACAGGCTATTGCCGAATCCTGCCTGCTCAGGCCAGGTTGTTTCAAGACCGTTTCAAATGTTGTAATAGCCTTAGCAGTATCCCGGATTCTCATATATGCCAATCCCTGAAGAAGTAAGTATTTAATAGAATTGGGAAGAGAAAAACTCAGCGCTTTTTGTATACATTCATTGCCTTTTTCATCATAACGTTGTGAAAAATAGCGATCATTGGAATAGTCGGCAAGATCGTAATAGGTTCTACCTAACGTTGCATAATACTCTACTTTAAAAATAGTATTTAAGGAACTTACATCAATAGAGTTAAGCGTATCCAGTGCCTCTTTAAACATCCCTGCTGAAAGAAGAGTAAATCCCATTTTTACCTTAGCGGCATTAATAATGGAATCTTCTTTTAATAAATAGGCAGTTTGCAATAATTCCCTTCCATAATTAAAGGCAGAATCATAATGAAAGGTCTTGTACTCTTCAAACAACTGATCAAGTATTTTATAGCGGACTAACAAACTATTTCTGTCACTTCCCTGCACCAACTGTTCTTTAATATTTGCTATCCTTTCATTCTTACTTTTTAAATATTCTTCTTTTTTGTCTATAGTGTGATCAAGATTAATCAATAA
Organism: Cytophagaceae bacterium; assembly: GCA_036562325.1. Lineage (GTDB taxonomy): Bacteria > Bacteroidota > Bacteroidia > Cytophagales > Cytophagaceae > DATCKK01. The sequence continues at coordinate 1,056 of DATCKK010000684.1, forward strand.
ACCTTCTAAGGGAGCACCAGGATAAGAGGTAAATGAAAACAGGAAAGGCAACAGGCATAATAATGTTTTGCTCATTTTAATTGTTTGTTAATTATTCCAAAAATAATCGGAGGTGTAATATTAAGATTACGAACAAGGAAATTAACAGCACAAAAACCTGACAGGTTTTCATCAATTAAGATTAAAGCAAACAAAAACTTGCTTTAACTATTAATCAATAGTAAAACCTGCCAGGTATTATCTACTACTATTGCTCTATCTTTGAATCACAACCCTGAATGTTTCGGTGTTATTTTTATTACTAAGTGTAATAAAATAAACTCCCGGAGTTAATGATTCACATGAAATATTATGTTCTTTTGTTAAAGTCGAATTGATGACATAAGAACTCTGTTCGGATCCATAGATATCAAAGATCGTACATGTTACTTCACCGCTTATCCCGGAAGCAAATTCCAAAAAGAGTTCGTCTGTCGCAGGAACAGGATATATAGTAACATATTGTTGTAAAGAATTAACTCTTGCGGTAACTTTTGCTTTTTGATAATTATTTCTGACCGTAGTTGAGGAGTCCGTTACTATATACTCTCTGTAGTAAGATGTTCCGGAAAATTCTTCTCTTCCGTCATTTACTCCGTTAATTCTGTATTTATAATTTATTTTGCTCCCTGCCTCTGCATCAGAAATCACAACAGTATATATACCATCTTCATCATCATCACTTAAATGGGTTATCTCACTTAACCCAAAATCGTTAAAGGTAGCAACAATATCCACTGTTTCCGAAGCCGGATCAAAAAGGCCATCCTGGATTAATGGATTCATATTTACTTCAAATGTTATTGTTGTTTCCAATGCAGTAGAAGGTATGAGTTTATAAATAAAAGTAGTCCTTGGCGGAATCACATCAATGCTTATCTTAGCATTTCCATCAGCAAACACTATATCAAAATCCTGCTTTCCACCACCCTGTAGCTCTACCAGAAAATAATCATCAGGTTCTACCAAAGAATCCGCTACTATTAATTCCACATTGGACAATGTACTGGTTGTAGGATTGGTAACCACTATAATATTATCATGCTGATAATTACGTAAGAATGCAAAAACATTGGACGAAGAAGCTTCGAGAGATACATAGTTTCCTTTACGTAATGCAGGCTGGTTATTTCTTATGGTTATTAATCTTTTATAATGACTCCATAACGAGGTATGATCATATTGTTGCGCTTCAATATTTTTGGAAAGATAATCCGAGTTAACAGGACGCCATGGTGTGCCTGTAGTAAATCCAGCTTGAGAGGAACTATTCCATTGTAAAGGTGTACGAATATTTTCATCGGGTTTACTTCCGGTCATACCTATTTCTTCCCCATAATAGATGTAAGGAACTCCGGGCAAAGTCAATAAGATGCTGGCGGCTACTTTAGCTTTGGTGATATTTTTAGTAAGCCTGTCCATTACCCGGTTAATATCATGATTAGTTAAAAAAGTACCATACTGCGAAGGTGAATAAGAAGAAAGTACTTCATCCATCTGATCTTTTAAACCTGATACATTACCTGTATTGGCAGTATTGAGTATGGCTTCGGCCAAATCAAACTCAAAACAAAAATCAAGGCCACCATCATTTACATAAGGTGCTACTTTATCGGTAGAAGTCCAGGCTTCTCCTACTGCTACTGCATTTGGATTAACAGATTTGTAATAAGTTCTGAAATCCTTCCAGAATTGAATGGTTTCCGGAGTGTCTTCCAATATATTACCATCCTCTTTAATATATTTAATAGCATCCAGCCGAAAGCCATCCACATTCATTTCTTCTAACCAAAAGCGGGCTATGTCATACATCTCTGTTTGTACTTCAAGAGTAGCATAGTTTAAATCAGGCATCTCAGACCAGAAGATTCCATAAAAATTACTTCCGCTCCTTGTATGCCAAACTGCTTGTCCCCAAGGGCCGGTAATATTAGGCTTAGTATCTTGCCATATATACCAGTTTCTTTTATCGGATGAAGCATTTTGAGATTCCAGAAACCATGGATGTTGCGAAGAAGTGTGGTTCATTACATAATCAATGATCACTTTGATGCCACGTTTATGCGCTTCGGCAATAAAATTTTTAAAATCCTCATTGGTACCATAGTCTTGCTCTATTGTTCGATAATCAATAACATCATAGCCATGATAACTTGGTGATTGCTGAATGGGCATTAACCAAATAGCGGTAATACCCAGATCATCATGCGTATCAGGATCTCCATCGTTCAGGTAGTCCAACTTTTCAATTAATCCTTTAAAATCACCATTTCCATCTCCGTCACTATCTTTAAAACTTCGTACAAATATTTCATAAAATACCGCATCATTCCACCAGTATAAACTTTGTGAATAGCTGGCAATAGTAACTCCAACTACAAGTACCGTTGCTGCAATAATTTTTCGTAAAAACAATGTGATCTTCATAGAAAATAGCATTACATCCCTTCTACATCTTTGGCCGGAACAACTTTAATTTCTTTAATATATATTCTGCCTGTATATCCTGCCTGTCCCGGATTTATAAAAAACTTAAGGCTATTGATCATGGCGCCATTCACCTTATGTTTTTTCGGAAACATTTGTACATAAATATCTCTAAGGTCAAAGTAATAATCCTGAAACTCATCTTTGTTACTAACTTTATGAACAGGAGACTTCCCATTGGCTTTATAACCTTTGGCATCATCTACCTGCATATGCAACTCAGGAATGCTTCCATCATCACTTTCTGCCCTCATACTAACTTTCAGAACCGAAGGTTCAATGATCAGGTCAAGCGGCGGGAACGTAGCTCCGAAAGGAGTAGTATCCGGGCCTATATTAAAGGCATTGATGATAAAAACATCTCCTTTTTCCAGAGCAATTCCTTTACCTGCCCACCAGATTGCTCCTCGTTTAAGGTCACCGTTGTAAAAGTTTTTGGCTGGCATTCCAACCAGGCCATCATCCTCATCTTCTTCATTCCCCCCTCCTTTGGAAGAACCTTCATAATGAAGGGTAGTAGCATATTCTTCGGCAAGGTCGTATTGCTGAAATTGCGGGGAACATCCTGACATCAACAATGCAATGACACCTGTTATCAGTCCTGCAACTATTATGTATATATCTCCTCTATTCATTGGTAAAGCACATTAACTACTTTTCTAACTATTTTCTATTACCGGCAAGGTTTAAAAGGGCCACCGACAGTAATTATTGGAAAGTCAAAATAAACTTCCACAGGACTGTCAGGATTAGCTACTTTTACTAAGATCACATTAAATGATACAAGTCGGTGTGGCTCATGAATTTTATTACCATTACCTCCAAATGCCAGGTTCTTGCTTGGAGTAAGATCACTATAGCGGAAACTAAACAACTTCCATCCTTTATGCGTCAATGGTATATATGCAACAAAAGCATCATCTGTCTCTCCCTGATATCCCGGAAGCCCTCTTCCCGGATCGGACTCCTGATACTCCAACTCTACCTGTGCATTGGCATCGCCCGTTCCATAGATATACATATTTACCCACACATCATCCGCTGTTTGAGGCAATACTATATTTCGAGGGCCAAAATATTGTATACCACTGACAAAGTTGGATTGATTGCCTTTACCTTTTATATAGTAATAATTTTTCCCCTGTACAGAAGGAACACGATTTCCTTTATAATCAATTGCCATTGAATCCACTCCCTGTTCTACATTAGGAATCGGATTAGGGAAGTTAAACGAAGCAAAGTAAGGTGAATAAACAGGTGGTGGCCCTGGCTTAGGCACTATCAAAGACGGATTTTCAAAATGCCCTTCTCGCGGGAACTGGCCACATTTGGTATAATCAGGCGCTTCTTTGATTGTCAAATTAGTTGATGCTGTATAAGAAGAACCATAAAATGACAAAGTCGCAGTTACCGATTCACCTTTCCTGAAAAAAAACAGGTCATCATGTACTCCTGTCCAGACAATATTACTGAAGCCTTTCGAATTTCCACTATATCTTCGTACAGCACCTGACTCTTGCCCCTTTACAGTTAATATCCATGATACGGAATGAGTAAAATCGGCATTAAAGACTACAGTATCCGACGTAAAATCTACCAGTTCAGATGTAGCACTAAAGTTAGTAACAGCAAATCCCTCAGGAGCTGAAACATAAGCCGGCCCCAGATAATCTACCTCACTACGCTTACAGGATAATACCGTTATCACTATCCCTGCAATTCCAAATACTATAGACAACTTTAATATAGACTTCATACTCTAATCCGTTAAGTTTAAAACTTCAGTCCAAAGACAAAAAACCACTGGTTAAAATCATAGCTTTGAAGCGCTGTATCTTTGTCTTTAAAATCTACTATATGATAATGCATGCTAAAGTATCCTGCTTTATCATAATCATACCTTAATCCGGCAGCTATAATATTCTGTTGCTGATTAAATTTTGTTCCTGTACCATAAGAAACTATCTGATTGACTTCATCTCTTCCGGTTTGAATCTCCATTCCGTTCACCTTGAAAAATTTCGCTCCACCCAACAAATGAAGGTCTTTGATTACTTCCACATCAAGCCCTAAATCTATAAGGCTGCTGGAAAGATTCAGCGAATTGGTACCTCCTCTCTTCGAACTTTCGTTTCTTATGCCTGCATTAACAGCAATCAGTTTTTCAAATCCTATCAACTGATTTACATTAAACACAAACCCACCACGAATTAAGGTAAAGTTTCTAAGGGCATTAGTAATAGAGTCTCCTTCTGATACTACTTCAGACAAAAGGTTTACTTCAATACCGGCATTAAATAATTTTTCCGGTTCCTGCATATCTGCACTAAAAGTAATACCTTTTCTATTAGGTGTTGCTTTTCCGTAAGGCTCTACCATATCATACTGGATATAATAATCCATTAGTGTGGTAGATATAGATTGATTATACATAGTGTTTTCCTGTCCGTAAAAATCATACAGTGATGTACGACGAAGAGAAACTCTGTCATTCATCGTCGGAAAAGCACTTAAAGTGATATCATTCGGAGCAGCTACTCTTCTTGTTTGAGCCATAGGGCTGTTGAAATTGAAACCTACATTCCGATAAGAAACTCCAAAGTTCAATCCCAAAGGCTTGTAAGTAGCTTTTGTTCCGATATCATAGAAGAAGTCTTCAAAACTTTTATTAATTGAATCGGAGACTCTGCTTAATTCAAATTTAGATGCTCCTGCTTCACCATTGATAGCAAATCGCCACTTATCTTCTTTTTCAAAAGCAGCAGTAAAGTCCGTAGTATAAACCAGGTTATTATAACTTACTTCTGCCTCTTTTACCGTACCTGCAATGTCACTTATTCCCGCAAGGTTACCCGCTATTCTGAAATACTTGCTTTGTGCCAGGTCAAGCTTTCCTCCATAAAAATATCTGTCCGGTATTTTTATATAATCTGTTTCCATGGTTCTTCCACCATAAACTCTTATACCAAGACTATCTGCCCCTTTGGCAAAGTTCACTTTTGCTTTTGTGTTGAAGCCCTGCATACGCCAGGCATTTCCAACATAAAAGTTTTCATAGTTAACAATGTCTCTTCTTAAAGCAAATACATTAGATTCATACTTGCTATACATGGTTTCTTTGTTCCATAAAGTATAAGGTGTATGCGTAAGGTAAATATCCCCGATCTCATACTTCACTTTTTTAGCAATCAAACCTTCCAACTGCATTTGTCTGAACTCTAATGAAGCTCCGTCTCCGAAGAAACCTCCGAATTCATTTCTTACACGTAAAATTACTCCTCCTCTTAGTACTTCATTCGGATTTGCATACACTCCCAGATCAAACAATGTATAACCTCCGGACGACTTTAACTTAGATGCCGGATCAGTTTCGTCGGTAAGTTGGTCATTCGTCACAAGAGCACGTCCCAAACCTGTAAAGTAAACATTCTGAGCCTTCAGTTCCGTACACAGTATTACAGAAAAGAGAGCAAGTGCTAGTACAAGCGTTACTTTGTTAGTCATTTTCTACTTATTTAAAAGAATACTTTAAATTCAACTGTCATTTCATTACCCTTAAATACATCACGGGTAAAGTTTTTGTCTTTATGGTCAAACCAGCGATGCCTGAAATGAAGGCTGGCGCGACTATGGAAATTATAATCCAATCCAAGTCCATATCCGTGGCCAATCTGATCTATGGCTTTACCATCCGGATCTGCAATTGGCCTTCCTTTTGAATCAGTAACCAAATCGCCGTTAGCATCTGCTAACTCGGTACGGTTATTACCTTTCACTCTTTCAAATCCTAAAAAGCCAACCAGGGTAATTTTCTGATGTATGCCATAGAAAGCCATAAACTCGGAGTAATGATATCTTAAAAAGGCTTTGTCTGTAAATACCGGTATGGGTGACCAGTTTTCCTGAACAGAACTGAAATCATTGAAACTGGTAAGTATAAGTTCCTTTCCTAAAAACCGACACTTGTATTTTAACTCCAGATCAATCGTACTGAATGATTTTTTATAATCAATGATTGTGTCTGTGATGGCAATATTTTCAAAGGACCTCCTGAACATGGAGTGTAATCGGTTGTAAGGCCCGGTAAATCTTTTGAAGAAAGCAAATCTTGATCTTGTTAATCCATTCAGTTTATGTTCAAAAGTGATGCTATTGGTAAATGGCACCTTAGTAATACTATCGGCATTTAGACCAGCTACATAACCTGCTCTTGCACCATTTCTCATATCTCCGGCAAGGTTATCTATTTCCTGTGCCATACCTATAGCAAGCCTGGTTTTTAATTTATTGTAATAAAAATCTTTTAAGACCTGAAGATTCATACCCTGACGGTTATTAGCCAACTGGCCTACTTCGGTCACCATACCATCGTAGTAGTTGATATAATATTCATCAGGTGTGTCTGTACTTGGTTTAGCTGATTCTATGGAAGTGTTAGAGACAGAGCTTATATTATTACCAATACCCTTACCTACTCTGTATAAGGCTAATTTAACAGGCACACGGGTAAGTGATTTTTGAGTAGTAATTTCGAAGAAGGCAGTACTATTCCAGCTTCTCTTGTATCGGCTTACATTTTCTACTCCTGGCTTCGCATTTTCTTTTAAGCCTTCGTTATAGAGGTTCGTACTATAAGATCCAACACCAACTTCTGCAAACAAGCTAAACTTATCAAAACTAAACCTTCCGTCAACTGTAGTTGTAATCTGGCTTATACGATTGTCTTCTACATAGAATGTATCTGTTGGCAATGTATCGTTTCCAAACCATATCTTCTTATAATCTACCTGATTTCCCATATATCCAAATTGATTCAGATAGTTATATCCTATCTTATGATCTCCCAACATCTTACCAATTCTGCTTCCGAATATGTTCACAGGGTCTTTGGTAACGAAGCTTTGATATCCTGCATTGGCAGAAGCTTTCCCATACAACAATGCAGCATCAAACCCTCCCGGCAAGCTGGTTCCTTCCAGTATAAAACCTTGTGTTCCCTGCATTCCGAAACGTTGATCCCTGGGTATATCTCCCGAAGCATAAAAAGAGTTGTATCTTCCAAAATCATGTCCCTCCGGCTCCCACGGATATCTTTCAAAGAAATCATCGCGGTATTGATATAACCATAAAGTGAACGGGCTGAATCGATACCAGTTAACTCCACCTCCGGCTATCATCTTAAACTTACCAAACCGGGTATCCACTCCTCCTTGCAACTGAAAGATCACATACAGGTTAGCCATTCTGCTCTCCGGATTGGTTCTGAAAGTGGTTCTTCCCATAAGATGGTCAAACTGCAGTTCCGTCTGAAACCATGTTTTAACAGAAGGGTTACCCTCCATTCGTATCAGCATCAATGGCTGCTGATAACCATCGTTGGCTGTAATATTTACAGGTATGGACAAGCCTTCGGTCGGAGGTATGTCATAATACTCCTGCATATTCCGATACATCGGATAAAACCTTGCCCAACCAGAATATCGCATTGCCCTGAACCAATTCTTTTTAGACTTTGTGGTTGTGTAAGACGATAAACCAATTTTGGCTCCCTCAACATTGTATGGAGTTGAGTTTACCAATAATGGCAGGTTTAATGAATCTGTCTCCTTAGCATTTATCCATGCTGGTAACAACATCAGCCCACATAAAAGAGATGCGAAATACCTTTTCAAAACTATAATCTTTATAGGGTTCAAGTACACTTTACTTTTGATCTTCATAATAATCAGATTTCTTCCTTCATGATCTTCTTCACAACTACTCCTTCAGCAGAGTTTACATGCAAATAGTATATTCCCGAGGCAAGGCTTGAAATGTCTACTGTAAGAATGGAAGAAACTTCTTTTGCTTCATATACTACCTGCCCAACAGCATTTATAATAGTTACATGAGGATTTATATCTCCGGCATTATTCAGTGCAACTACAAATACACCATTATTAGGGTTTGGACTGATCTGCACATCCATTCTCCCTCCATTGGATACGGACTTGATTTCACTATAATGCGCCGTACCGTCGATATCATATTGCACTAACCTGTAATAAGTTATGCCCAGGCCAATGAAAGGATCCGTAAATCCATACGTTACAGGAGAGAAGCTGTTGCCTCTGACATCTACTTTTCCGATAGGGGTAAAAGCAACTCCATCCAATGATTTTTCAATGATAAAGTGAGAGCTATTTTGTTCTGTAACAGTAGCCCAGCTCAACAATGCCCCGGAGCCTTGTTTTACCACATTAAAGTAAGCCATCACCACAGGTAAAGGAATACATGCCGAAGTTACTTTTATAGAATCTTTTACAGTACATGGCTCCAGAAACTCCATATGATCCAGGAAGAAGTCATTACCATTGGTACTTCCTGTTGCCGTAAGGTTAGTTATTGTAACTGTAGCAGAGGTAGCTGAAGCTGTAAATGAATAAGTTGCCTGAGTCCATTCGGTAGGATTAGTAGTGATTATTTCATCAGAAGCAGTAGCACCTACAGGAGTGAGTGTGCCACCAGAAATATCCGTTTTTAACCTGGCTCGTGTAGCATCAGGGTTACCGGCTGCATACCAGAACTGGAATTTATAAACATTACCGATAGTTAGTCCATTGATAGTTTGCGAATAAACAACAGAACTATAAACCGCTCCATCTCCAATAAAATACATTCCCCCATCTTTAGGCGGAAGACTAGGCTGGTTAGCCACACCGGTCGTACTAAAATACTGACACTGATTGATACCTGCATTAGAGATTGAATAAAATCCATCATTACCAGGAGTGGTACCATATTGAGGCCCTGTATAATGAGTGTAGCTTGATGTAAATCCTGTGTTTCCTGATTCAAAACTTCCGTTAACCAGTAAGTTGTTCGTGTATAAGTTACTGGTTACATAATACATTCCTATAGTGTTGGCAGTATATGTAGCACCCGTACCAATCTCCGGCGTACCGGTAGGGCTGGTTGACCAGAAAAATACAGGTGTTGTATTTTGATAATTGACAGCCTTTAGTGTTACATCAGGTTCACCTGCGCACAACAAGGCGGAATCCGCACCATTATTAATCTGTAATGAACCTAATACACTCATGAGTGTAGTGTCTTTATCCCCGTTATTATCAAGCACCACGATTTCATGATAACCTGGCGTTACATTCGTAAATTCAAAAGTAGTTGCAGGCAAAGCCACTGCATTAAAAGCTCCTCCATCAATGGAAAAGCTGTAAGGAGGCACTCCCCCACTTCCTCCGACAATCAATGAGCCTACTGTACCATTACAGGTAAGGTTAGTTCCTCCCGCCCTTACTACCGAAAGCGGAGCATTGGCCATAGCAATATAAACTGGTGATGATGTTCCTATACCTGCTCCGCTTATAATATTTCCGCTGGCTATTCCACCTTTTGCCGTATAAACTCCGGTGGCTTCAGTACTTGTAGCCAATGCATTGTAAGGAGCTGCAGGCACAGGACGGCTTACCGATACAAAGGCTCCCGAAGTAAATGGAGTAGTAGTAGATACAGACCAATACTCTGTTTGGCTTAGCGTAGTAATTGTATTATCATGAGTTCCACCAGATCCATTGTTGAATGCCGTAACCGTAACTGTTCCGCCGCTTGTACTTTGAGGAGATAAAGTAAGAGGAAGGTAAACCTCTCCACCGGAAGTACTTCCAACAGGGAAAGTGTAACTGGAAGTAGAAGTAGCAGGAATAGACCAGGCCAGCGGGCCATCCACGAAGGAATTAGCGCTGCCACCTACAATAGCATTGGTTGCATTGTTATTTAAGGTAAGAGTATTAACAGCACTGGTTCCAATTATACCTGAAGCTAAAGTTACAGTACCTGACACTGCCACAGGATCTTGCAATTGTACATAGGTACCATTGCTCACTGTCATATCGGTAAATAAAATGGATGCTCCCGTGG
>DATCKK010000247.1:0-6860 GCA_036562325.1 Cytophagaceae bacterium
CTGCTGTTCTGGCAGTTTCGAGAAACAACTGCATGTATACTTCATAATAATCGGGATTAACTACTAAATAAAGGAACTCCATAACCCCCACAAATAAAGCTATGATCAATGAGGTAACTATACCAGCTTTAAATAATTTTATAAAAGAATAATTTTTCTCTACACTTTGAACATTACTCAGGGTAAAATAAACACCCAATACGATCAATACATATCTTACAAAGCTTAGCATCTCTAAAGATTGGAGGCTTGCCAAGGTCATATCCCTAATATCTCCAATGATTAAATATACTAATACAAAATAGAGTAATATTAAAACACCAGTTAAAGCGCCGTATTTAATCGCCTTATTATACATCTATCAACAATTACCTTCCTAATAAATTAAAGAAGTTAAAAGCCTAATATGTTTTAATCATGAGAGGGAGATGTATAGGAAGTAACAAGTTTACATCATATAATAGTATTTAAACAGGAATATAATCAACCTGTTACTTCATTAGCCAAGTGCTTCATTTTTTAGAAAATATTTATTGCATATAGTCATAATCTTATCTTCTATAAGTGATTTGACTACATAATCTGGCACTTAACTTTTAAAGCAGTTTATATCATTGGTATTGGCACCAAGTTGTTAATTTGTAAAAATGCTTCTAAGTAGTATACTATTTAATAACAATCTTGCTATAATACTTATGCAATATCTCCTGAAGGCCTTCCCTGGTTAAGGGTTTTAACAAAAACTCATTAACACCTAACTTTTTAGCTTTTACAATATCATTTCCATCGTACCCGGTAGCCAATGTTACTATCACCACTTTATCCCTATTACTAAAATTTAGTTTACCCCAGCTTTTTAAGAACTCTATCCCACTCATTACCGGCATATTTACATCCAATAATATAAGCTCAGGAGATTGATTTTCATTTCTGGCTGAATACTCATGAATATAATCCAATGCATCTATAGCATTGGAAAAACTATGTACATTTTCACAAATATCGAGCGATTGTAAAAGCTTATGACTAATGATATTGGTTATATCATCATCGTCGATTAACAGGACTGAATTTAAATTTTCCACAGCTGTCCGATAATTGGTTGAGATTTTACCAGTAATTATTTAAACAACCTACAACTACCGGATTTGTTTTTGACTAAAAATGCCCGGAAACTGCAGAAGTATCCTGAATTAGGAACAAATGCCCAAACAGCATGGTATCGACTATAGAAGAAGAGCGGCCGCTTTTTACCTGATCAGATATCTGCTAATTCACCACTGCAAATTGCTCACTGCTAATAATAGAGTGACTTTTATTGATTTTTGAAAAAAAACGGTCAAAATAGATTTTAGAGAGTTTTAACTGCTCTTCTTCGAGAGAGTAGCAAACTCTTGGGCCATCTACTTTACCTGTGATTAACCCTGCCTCTTTAAGTTCCTTTAAGTGTTGGCTAACAGTGGACTGTGATAACGGCAATGCTTCTACAAGGTCATTGCAAATACAGACTTTTCTTTCAGACAGTAATTCTAAAATTGCAATTCTTGCAGGATGAGATAATGCTTTTGCAATTCGCCCAAGTTTTACCTGATGCCCTTCAAATTCTAAGGTTTTAGATACTGCCATAATTTTGAATAATAAAGGTATTTGAATGTGCCTGCAAAAGTAACAGTTATTTACTATATTTTCTACTAGGAAAGCGAGACAATTTTATTGTGTACTTCAATTACCTGAGGAATGATAAGAGTTTTATCATCATTTATTATTACAAAATCTGCCAACTCAACTTTCCGTTGCTCCGGCATTTGTTTATCTATAATTGCTTTTACTTGTTCGCGGGTTCGGAATGGGTCTCTTTTCAATACTCTTTTAATCCGGACTTCGAGCGGAGCAGATACCACAATTACTCTATCCAGTTGTTTGTCCGAATTTGCCTCAAACATTAAAGCCGCCTCTTTTAGCACATAGGGTACTCCCGATTGTTCCTTGCTCCAATGTATAAAATCAAGCCCTACCTGCGGATGCACTATTGCGTTCAATCTATCCAACATAGGTTGGTTATTAAACACTTTACCGGCAATAAACCTGGAGTCGAGTCCCTGACTGGTATATGATTGCTCGCCAAATAACAGCTTAATTTCTTTGATAATGTACGGATCCGAATTCATTAACCACTTGGCTCTTTTATCCGCATCGTACACCGGAACTCCCAAAACATTAAATACTTTCGCTACAAGGGATTTTCCGGCACCAATTCCTCCGGTGATACCAATCTTTAACATGTTACTGTGAGTTTCCTATTTTTATCGCAGAAGGTGTGAAGTAGTAATCACGGATCCCGCCGGGCATCCTGGAAAGTTTAGGCTTTATAGTATAATCTCTCTTATCTAATTCTCTATAATCAAGAACGGCTTTGAATTCTTCCGGCATTACACGAGCTTTATTGCCCTCCTGAATAAAATAGGTTAATATTACCGTACTATCGAGCACAACGATGCTGGTATCGTCCGGGAAATTCTTTTTTCTCAGTTTCAGGATCTGGCTTTGCTGAACAAATGGATAAGCATCGAAACGTACTTTCAGTGAATTTGTATTAACCTTTAATTCAGGTTTCAAAACCAGGTCGAGTTTAATTTCCTCTTCAAATACGCCCTTTATATCTTTTTGCTTCAACGGCACCAGCAAAGAGTCGGAAAGAGAATCTATCATGGATGCCGGCCCGATAAACATTATGGAATCCGGATTAATAATAACCGGAGTTGTCAGTTTGTAATTGGGAGCCAGACTAATTTTTGCAGAATCTATAACCACCCTCACTTTTTTCGAGCGAAGTGGTTCAAAGGCAAAATGTAAGGTATCCTGTATAATATAATTTACCCTTACATCCTCAATTTGAGAAGCAAGTACCGGCAATAGTTCCGAAGAAGTAATATAACCCCTATCCTGAATATTGGCAGGTTTTAAGTAAATGGGTTTGCTACCAATCATGAGGCTTTTCTTCAAAAGGTCCCACCCAAAGCCGGTAGCATTAAATGTAACTTCGGATGGCAATTCATTTATAGGAATAACTTGATTGCGGTCATAAACAATCTCCATCGGATAGGAGATATTGGCAGTATAATCTTCGTTCATGGCATTAAAAAACCAAAACGTAGCTGCTGCCAACAGACATAAAGCTATTGTCTGCCAATCTCTCCTGATCCCTGAAGTTTGTTTACTATTCTTTGCCACTAGCTACAGATCCCTGATATTTTTTGCTTGCTTCAAGGGAAATAGCAGATTTTTCAAACTTAAGTTTAATTCCCTTATCTACTTCAATAATGATGGTATCATCACTTTCCACACTGGATACTTTTCCATGAAGCCCTCCGATAGTAACTACAGAGTCTCCTTTTTTAATTGCATCACGAAACGCCTTTTGCTCTTTGGCTTTCTTCTGTTGCGGACGGATCATAAAGAAGTAAAATACCAGTATGATCAGACCAAACATTATTAACATCTGATAAGGGCTTTGCCCCTGTGCTTGTAAAAAAATAAAGTTATATAACATTACTATTCGTTTTAATTGACTTGGTTATTGGTTTTTGTAAGGACCTTTGATCTCCTCGTTTCTTTTGCTTTTTTCTACTTCCGCTTTAATGTTCAAAACTGTAGTAGCCGGATCAGTGTTTGAAGTTACCGTTACTGTTTTACTGATATGTCCTTCTCCTGAACCATTATATTTCACTTCAATTTTTCCTTCACCCCCTGGAGGAATAGGATCTTTCGTCCATTCAGGAATAGTACATCCACAAGAAGCTTTAGCATCAGAAACTATCAATGGTGCATTACCGGTATTTTTAAACACAAAGGTGTGTCCTACCATTTCACCGCTTTTAATCTTTCCAAAGTCGTGCTCCATTTCAGTAAACTCAATGCTGGTCAATTCGGTTGGCGCTCCGATATCTTCCCCACCATCAGAAGAAGTAGCACTAACAGTTGCATCAGTTCCTGTACTTGCCTCTTTTACATCAGACTCTTTAGCATTATTGCAGCCAGCCATTACGACTGATGCTCCTAATAATAAAGCTAAATAACTTACTCTCAACTTTTTCATGCAAATTTTACTTTTATTTATTTAGTTAAATTCTCTATTATTTTATTAGTAAACTTTTCTGTAGTAGCTGATCCTCCCAAGTCTCCTGTACAATTTTCTTTCACTGCCAAAGTTTTTTCCAATGCTGCATCTATTCTTCGGGCATGATCAGACAATTGTAAGTGCTCCAGCATAGCAATACCAGTTTTCAGTATAGCTGTCGGATTGGCTATACCCATACCTGCAATATCAGGGGCTGAACCATGAACTGCTTCGAATATGGCCACTTCGCGACCGAAGTTCACTCCGGATACTACTCCGAGGCCACCTACCAGTGCAGCACAAAGATCTGAAAGAATATCACCAAACAGGTTAGTGGTAACTATCACATCGTATTTCTCTGGTTTAGATACCAGTTGCATACACATGTTATCGATAATCACATCTTCCATGGTGATTTCAGGATAATCTTTGGAAACTGCCAAACCTGCCTTCAAAAAGGTAGAACCTGCAATTTTTAGAATATTGGCTTTATGTACAAGCGTAACTTTCTTACGATTGTTCCTTTTGGCATATTCAAATGCAAAACGAATAATATTTTCACATCCCTGCTTGGTAATTCGGGCTATTGAATCAGCTATGTCCAGCCTTTCATCATACACTTCTAGCCCCGAATATAATCCTTCAGTGTTTTCTCTTACTAAAACAAGATCAACGTTTTCATATCTTGTTTTAACTCCTTCTATATTTTTGCAGGGACGAACGTTTGCGTAAAGGTCGAATAATTGTCTAAGCTGGATATTTACACTTTTGAAACCTTTGCCGATGGGTGTGGTAATGGGGCCTTTTAAAGCTACTTTGTTGGTATTTATGGAATCTATGAGGTTTTTGGGAATCAGTTCGCCGGTAGTATCCAGGGCTGTTTGTCCTGCATTTACCTCTTCCCAGTCAATGGGGACTTGGGCTGCGCTAAAAATATCTTTCAATGACTTCATGATTTCAGGGCCAATCCCATCCCCTGGAATTAAAGTGACTTTTTTCCTCATAAGCGTTACTTTTTATTGTTTTTTATCTGGTCAATTAAAATTTCGACATCCTGAAGTAGTTTTTCCGCTTGTTCTTTGGTCTCGTTGATTATTTTTTGCCCTTCAGCCCTTGCTGCTGTATTTGGCATTTCCTTTTCAGCCATATACTTATCCAACAACTCCATCAGTTTTTCTCTATATTTATCCAGCTGATAACTTAACTTATCGCGGGTATTAGACCCTTTATCTGGTGCAAATAAGACCCCAAGCACTGCCCCTGCTGCTGCCCCAACTAAAAATGCCCAAAGTGTATCTGATTTCTTAGCCATATTCTCAAATTATTTATTGTCTATTAAGCCTCTTCCGCTTTTTCTTATTTTACCGGCACTGGTAAGGTCTGCGGCTATCGCATCCAGTATTCCGTTTATAAACTGTTTACTTTTGGGTGTACTATATAATTTTGACAGCTCAATATATTCATTAATAGTTACTTTCACCGGAATACTTGCAAAATGTAACATCTCTGCCAAAGCCATTTTTAGAATAATGGTGTCGACTGTAGCGACTCTTTCAATATCCCAGTTCTTAATTTTCTCCGAAACTATTTTTTCAAGTTCCGCTTCTTCCTTCACAGAATAGTCATACAGATCCTGAAAAAAAGCTTTATCCTCGTCCCAATTGGCAGAAATCTCCAGCAATGGTATTTCCTCGTTGGAGTTTTCATCAAAATTTTTGATGGTTTTCACTACCATACTTCTGATGATCGACTTATTTTCTACCCAATTTAAATCCGACTCCTCAAAATGGAACTGTAAATTTTTATCTTTAAAAATAATATTTTTAACTATATGAAGGACAATATTTTTATCCGTTTCAAAATCGGTTACCTGTAGTTGTTTGTATTTGCCATACTCCTCATCATTTTTAATCGCATCCTTATACACAGACCTGACAAAATCCCTGGGTATCCGAACATTTCTTTTGATGGAATGTAACTCCAGATTTTTGTTGGAGCGAAGTAATCGGGTTATCCGGTTATCTTTAAATTTATAATCACCAGGAGAAGAAATCTTAACGGTTAATTGTTTGCTCTTTCGCTCCTCTTCTTCGTCCCTTACATAATCAGAAATTTCCGGTAAAAGTTTGAGGATATATAAATAAGTATCATAAATTTTTTCAATATCCTCCATCATCAACCTTGAAAAATGCTTCTTATCCTTCTGAATCTGATGATAATAATTCTGGATTGCTGACTCTACAGACTTTTTAATCTTATCGGATTCTCCGGAAAAAACGACTTCACCTTTGGTGAAACTTTTTTCATACAGATCGGAAGCAATTTTTTTATCCAATTCCAGCTTTGGGTAATCGGGCTTTTCCATGGAGTTCAAATGCGGAGCAAAATCTTCAGCTATTTGTTCAAATCCACTATGATAATTCGAAATCTCCGACTGCTTCAACGCATAAAGCGCCTGCATTACCTTAATTCTTAATAACCTTCTGTTTAACATTTTTAAAAGAACGACCTATAACTTAATATGAATATTCAATGCCGGAATGTGACAAATACACCCTGGTTTCGGAAAGCTCCCGGTTGATTTGCCTTCAAAAACACTGATAAATCATTTAAGTTGTTTTATCTTTGCGAACACTTCATTTTGAGAAAGCAATATTACTTCTTTTTTTGTTGCTTTTCAATGGAAGAGCAATGATTTTGAAAACGGGAAAATGAAAGCACTGTCATATTTAAATAAGTATCT
>DATCKK010000249.1:0-9520 GCA_036562325.1 Cytophagaceae bacterium
GGGTATAGCTGCTATATTGCCTAATCCGAGAAAGTGGTCGCCAAATTCTGGAACTATTGCTAAGCGAAAAGCCTGGATCTCCCGAAATATGAATAATATTGGGGAAGTGAAATTTTAAAAAATAAAAGGGAGCGAAACCGCTCCCTTTTATTTACTTATTTTTTCTTTGCAACAACTTTTTTATTGTCAGCAGCTTTTACCGAAGCTTTTTTTTCATCTTTTTTATCAGCGGATTTTGCCGTTGCTTTTTTAGCTGCGGCTTTCTTTGAAGCTGCTTTTTTGGCAGCAGTTTTCTTGGCTGCTACCTTAACTTCCTTTTTTTCATCCTTGGGTGCTGCTGTTTTTGCTGTTGATTTAGTAGCCTGTTTTTTTTCGGAAGCAACTTTAACTTTTGTATCAGCATCGGCTATTTGTTGTTGCGTATGTTTTCCGTTCGGGCTAACCTTACCATTTTCTTTTACTTTTACATTGTCTTCTAACTCAACTTTTTTTTTCAATGTTGACGGCCCGATTCTTTTCATTACCATCGCTGTCCTGTTGGTAAGATAGACGC
The DNA here is from genome assembly GCA_036562325.1 of Cytophagaceae bacterium. Taxonomy (GTDB): domain Bacteria; phylum Bacteroidota; class Bacteroidia; order Cytophagales; family Cytophagaceae; genus DATCKK01. The sequence goes on from DATCKK010000249.1 coordinate 554, forward strand.
TTAAACTTTGGTCTGCCTCTGTCGGATACTCCATCCTGGTATCTACCCGGTTATGTCCACCGAACTCAGCATCATCAGAGTTTAAAATGATTTTGTATGTGCCGGGAGCATGAGCAAAGAATTTGTAGCCGAATATGGAATTACTAACACTAAAGTTGAATAAGAAAATTAAGTCTCCCCGCTCAAAAATAATTACTTTGTTTTGCTGGTCCATATTGATCTGGCGTGCAAAGTCTGAAGAGAGAATATGATTTTCCTTCAGTACTTTTATCATTGCTCTGTCAAAGTTGTTCAGGTATTCGTACTTCAGTTGCTTGCTGTCTACTAATGACCATTGCCTTCTTGCATATTTGTAGCTCCAGTTATTTCCTTGTCTTGGAAAGTCAACCCATTCCGGATGTCCAAACTCATTTCCCATAAAGTTGAGATAACCTCCGTCACTCCCTAAAGCCATGGTGATTAACCTTAACATTTTATGCAAGGCAATACCGCGGTCTATTACTACATGAGGATCATTTTTCATCATGTGGTAATACATTTCTTTGTCCATTAGCCAAAAGGCAAGGGTTTTATCACCTACCAGTGCCTGGTCGTGAGACTCGGCATAAGCTATAGTCTTTTCTTTGTATCTTCGGTTATTCAGTACATTCCAGATTTCATAAATATCCCAGTCTTCATCGGCTCTTTCTTTCAATAATTTGATCCAGTAGTCAGGAATGCCCATACCTAAACGGAGATCAAATTCCAATCCGCCTTCTTCTATTTTTCTGCAAAGTCCGGGCATACCACTTACATCTTCTGCAATGGATATTGCATTGGGTTTCAACTCATGTATTAACCGGTTGGCAAGTTGAAGGTAGATAATGGTATCCCAATCTACATCGAACTTGAAGTATTTATCGTAGTGATCGAATGAGATATTGCCATGATGAAAATAAAGCATTGAGGTAACACCGTCGAACCTGAAACCGTCAAAATGAAACTCTTCCATCCAGTATCGTACGTTAGACAGTAAGAATTTTTTTACTTCCCATTTACCATAATCGAACAGTTTAGAATCCCAGCCTTCATGATAACCTCTGCCTCCGCTATGGAAATACTGATTGTCTGTACCGTCAAACTCATTTAAACCTTCCGCAACATTTTTTACCGCATGAGAATGGACAATGTCCATGATAACAAGTATACCCATGCTGTGAGCGGTATCAATGAGTTCTTTCAGATCTTCCGGATTGCCGAAACGGGAAGACGGGGCAAAAAAGTTAGATACGTGATAACCAAAAGATCCATAGTAAGGATGTTCCATGATAGCCATCATTTGTATGGCATTATAGCCCAGGTCTTTTATACGTGGTAAAATTTTCTCTGTAAATTCTTTGTATGTACCTACGCCTTCTTTTTCCTGTGCCATTCCGATATGAACTTCATAAATAAAAAGTTCTTCCTTCGGATTTATTTTAAAATCTTTGTCTTTCCACTTATAATTGTCTTCGAACCAAAGTTGCCCGCTGAAGTCGTAAGTTTCAGGGTCTTGTATGACTTTAGTGATATAAGGAGGAATGCGGTCTATGGCTCCGTTATTTGCAATCACATGAACCTTTATTCTACTTCCGTGAACAAATCTGTCTTTGTATTCAGATTCCGGTAAGAAGATTTCCCAATCACCATTTTGATTTCTTTGAAGTTTATTGGCTTCCCGGTCCCAATTGTTGAAATCACCAATTAATGCAAGACTATGAGCAGCAGGAGCCCATTCGCGGTACCACCAGCCTTTTTTTTGAGGGTCGTAATTGATACCGTAGTACTTGTGGGCGTTTGCAAAATTAACGAGGGTACCATCGACATCCTCTATTTCTTTAAGAGCTTTTTTAAACCTTTCAAGGCGATCCAGAATGTCTTGTTCATACGGTTCCAGCCAGGGGTCATCCTGAATTAAAGGCAATTTTTCTGTTGTTTTTAGGCTTGTCATTTTAGAAAACAAAATTTTTAATTGGTTTTACCTCTGAACTTTCATTTCAAAGGGCATATTTAAAATAAAATTACTAAACATCAAACTTGATTAATTGTTAATCAAAAATTTAAAAAAAATATCGCAGAAATACTTCCATTAGTCCTTTTTTTAATTAGATAATCAATAAAAAAGGAAAGCTTTGAGCTTTCCTTAATATTCAAATACCATTGGATTCTTTCTTTTTAGAGACTGGCAATAAATGGACGTTTGTGCAAATTGATACTTTTTTTAATGTATTTAATGTCCAGTTTCTCGCTTCCCTGGAAATTGGAATTGATGGAGTCTGTCGATAAACTATCTGAAGGAGTTCCTTCCTCTTGTATTTCCGGTGTTTTTTCCGGTTGAAATTCAGGTGATTCGGGTATTTCTATTTTAATGGTATCTTTTTCAGTAGGTTTTTTTACCGGAGTTGCCGGTAATTTTTTAATAGATTCCCGCCTGTTATCACAATTGGTAAATAGGAAGGTAAGCACAATCAGCAGCACAAATGCTTCGGATATTCGAAGGGAAATTAAATGTCTCATAGGCTTACATGATTGGTATATATGTAATAACGCAAAGAGTATACCAATTGTTGATAATAAACAATATGTAATTGTATTATTTTGATATAGTCGCCTTGAGGTATTTTGCCTCTCCCAACAAATAGGAGAAATAATTACTGCGATACTTTCAATCCGTTATCGTTAAAATGGGCTATAATTATTCTTTCGGTATCATCCTGTTGGAGAAAATGGATCTTCACTGTGACATTATCTATCCATTCAAAGGTCACATTTTTATCGTTTAAATCACCGGCATATATTTCCGTCATGGGGGCTTCAGCCGCTTCCTTTCCTTTTTTCTGAAATATTACCTGCCAGGGATCGGCAAAGTTGGGCTTTTTGCCGGTGATAACCAGGGTATGCCGGCCATCTGGGGAAACACTGGACATTTCTGTAATTTTTTCTGTGCAGGAAACCATTACAAATACACTTAGAAGTAAAAAGCAGTTAATAAGAGTTTTCATAAAAGAAATTTTTTCTGATTTAAATAGTTATAAAAATAGGGAAAACATTGTAATACATGTAGTTTTTATGCATAAAGCAGAACGGTCATTTTTCAAAAAGGTTCTGGGTAGTGTGATGTTATTGTCTGTGGAATTGATTGCTGTATGGGGGGTATTGCTGGTTTCTGTACTAACTTTTCTGTTATTATCCAGAGAAATATTCATTCAGGATCAGGAAGGGTTTGACGGGCAGGTTTTTGAATTTCTAAATGAATACATAACTACTTCCAATACCCATATTATGAAAATGTTTAGTTTTTTGCTTCCAAGCATTTTATAATTCCGATATCCATACTGGTTACCTTATATTTTTTGTTTATAAAAAAGCACAAATGGTACAGCATCAAAGTTCCTGTGGTTGCTCTTGGTAGTATTTCATTGAATATAATATTAAAAATTTTCTTTAGTCGTCCCAGGCCTGTATTGCCCCATTTATCGGAAGCTTCCGGCTTAAGTTTTCCAAGTGGACATGCCATGATGAGTTTTTCCTTTTATGGATTAATCCTGTATCTGGTTTGGGTGGGGGTACAACATAAACTATTGAAATATTCCCTGGTACTTTTTTTGATTGTTTTGATCATGGTAATAGGATTAAGCAGAGTATACCTGAGAGTGCATTATGCGACAGATGTCATAGCCGGTTTTGCTCTGGGAATTATCTGGCTGATTATTTCCATTACTGTATTAAAAAGGATTGAAAAATTTTCGGGAAGAAAGTTTAATCCATTAATAGAAGAAAATTAATTATTAATTTGCAGTTATTGCAACTAGATATAGTTAAAAGCAGTTAAAAATTAAATTAAACTTTTATGAGAAAAGCACTTAATGTCCTGATTGTATCCATAGTATTGCTGTCCACTCTGTATGCAATAGCTGGAAGAACAGGAAATGTGGCAGGTATAGAAAATCCTGCTGTTCAGGCTGCCCCCAGCTTCACTCTTACAGATATTAATGGCAATAAAGTGTCTCTTTCGGATTTCAAGGGTAAAGTGGTATATCTTGATTTTTGGGCAAGCTGGTGTGCTCCCTGCCTGCTTGAGATTAACAAGTCAAAGAACTTAAAACAGAAGTATGCGGATAACAATAATGTAGTATTTCTTTACGTTTCCATTGACAAAGACCTGGCTGCCTGGAAAAACATGGTGAGTAAGAAGAATATTCAGGGAGTTCATCTGAATTCAAAGGATGGAAAAGAGGAGGATATTTTAACTAAATATAACCTTGTATCCATACCGAAATTTGTGTTGATTGACAAGCAGGGAAATATAGTAGATGATGATGCTAAAAGGCCGAGTGATCCTGCATTAATTAATGATATAGAAAAATTATTAAATCAGTAGACTTAAAAATAAAAGTAATTTAAGTAATTTGGGTACCAAAACGAGTACCCATTTTTTTGTTATGAAGTCACCTCAAAAAATCGTTAAAATTCTTTGGATCAGTTTTGCCTCCGGGTTAGTGCTTCTGATGCTGTTTGTGTTTTCTGTTATGATTAACCTGTTTAATCTGTATGGTAAAATACCCGGAATAGAAGTACTTGAAAACCCCAAAAGCGAACTGGCGGCCGAAGTCTTTTCTTCAGACTATGTCTCATTGGGAAAATATTACAGAACGTATAACCGTACTCCGGTAGAATTAAGTGAGATTGCCCCGATAGTAGTAAATACTCTGATAGCGACTGAAGACGTAAGGTTTTATAATCATTCGGGAGTAGATTTTAAAGGTACTTTCAGTATTGTGTTTTCAGCCCTTATGGGAAAGAAAAGAGGAGGGAGTACCATTACTCAGCAGTTGGCAAAGAACCTTTTTAAAATGCGGGATGCAGAAGAGTATGAAGGTGTGATAAGCAATAATATGCTTGTTGTAAAAGTCAAGGAGTGGATTACTGCCATAAGGCTGGAAAGAGCTTATACCAAAAAAGAAATAATGATGATGTATCTGAATACGGTTGAGTTTGGACATAATTCTTATGGTATCAAAGCTGCTGCAAGAAAATATTTCAATACTACTCCTGATAAACTTACTACAGAGCAGGCTGCTTTATTGATTGGTTTACTTAAAGGGCCAAGTTATTACAGTCCTACAAGATATCCGGAACGAAGTTTAAACAGAAGAAACACTGTTTTGGGGCAGTTGGTAAAATATGGGTATTTGTCGGAAGCAGATTATAAAATTTATAAAGAAAAGCCATTGGGTTTAAAACTGACTGCCGACGATCATAATTCCGGACTGGCTCCATATTTTAGAAATTATATAAAGCCAACTCTTATTAAATGGTGCAAAGAGAACGGAAAGAATCTATATCAAGACGGTTTGAAAATATATACTACCATAGATTCGAGAATGCAGAAGTATGCAGAAGAAGCGGTCAACAAACACATGAGTTATTTGCAGAAAAAATTTAACGAACACTGGAAAGGAAGAGCACCATGGACCGATGCGGAGTTTAAGGAAGTAAAAGGTTTTATCGAAAGGCTTGCCAAACAAACTCCTACCTATAAGCAAATGAAAAAGGAAGGGCATAGCGAGAGTGAGATTATGAAAGTACTTAATACTCCTGTAAAAATGACTATGTTCACTTATGAAGGAGATAAAGAAATGACCATGAGTCCTATTGATTCTATCAAGTATGTAATGCATTTCCTTCATACCGGTATGATGTCTATGGATCCTAAAACGGGCCATATTAAAGCATGGGTAGGTGATATCAACCCGGAGTATTTTAAATACGATCATGTAAAACAGGGCAAGAGACAGCCAGGCTCTACTTTTAAGCCTATTGTATATGCTACAGCTATGGAGTTGAAGAATCTGGATCCAAGTTATCAGGTAATGGATGTACCGGTGACTTATACATTGCCCGATGGAAAAACCTGGACACCTAAGAACAGTAATGGTAAATATAGCAATGATTATGTGAGTTTAAAGCAGGGCCTTGCGCGTTCTCTGAACCCTGTGAGCGCTTATCTGATGAGTCTTGTAGGCCCGGATTCTGTAGTTGCTTATGCAAGAAGAATGGGAATAGAAAGCGAATTGGAGTCAGGGCCAACGCTTTGTCTGGGAACCAGTGATGTTTCTGTATATGAAATGGTAAATGCTTATAGTGTATTTGTTAATGAAGGTTACTGGGTAAAACCAATGTTCATTACAAGAATAGAAGATAAGTATGGCAACGTGCTGGAAGAGTTTAAAACGGAGTCCAGAGCCGTATTAAATGAACAGACTGCTTATAATATGGTTCAGTTGTTAATGGGCTCTGTTGAAGAGTCGGGGGGGACATCCACTGCATTAAAACATACTTATAAAATACCTGGTGAAGTAGGTGGTAAAACCGGGACAACACAAGGCAATGCGGATGGGTGGTTTTTGGGTATTACCCCGGATCTGGTTTCTGGTGTTTGGGTAGGTGGTGAAACCCGTCAAATTCGCTTTAGAACCATGGAGTATGGACAGGGAGCTAAAATGGCTTTACCTATATGGGGATTATACATGCAAAAAGTATATGCAGACCGAAGTATTGAGTTGAGTAAGAAATTTAAAGTGCCTGAAACAATTTCAATAAGGCAGGATTCTACTGCAATTCCGGGAGATTCTTTAATAGATGAATCGGAATATGAGCGGGAAGAATTATCTCCTACTGATTTCAATGACTATAGTAGAAATTAAAATAGTTGAATGAAGATCATAAAAAGCAGGTTATACAATCTGCTTTTTTGTTTTGCTTCTATAGAAACAGATGATATCTAACTATTTGGCCGGATTTAGGTTTTTATTATAAATCCTAAATGATATGCCGGAATTACCAGATGTAGAAATCTTTAGAAGAAATTTGGAAGCCTCTTCGCTGAATAAAAAAGTGAGCAGAGTAGAGGTAAAGGATAAAAAGATCTTGCATAATACCACCGAGAAGCAATTAAATGACCTGTTAGCGGGTAAAAAGTTTATGTCTTCCAAAAGACATGGTAAATATCTTTTAGTACAGGTAGATCAGGATAAAGAGTTAGCTTTTCATTTTGGTATGACCGGCAAATTCAAGTTTTTGGAAGAAGGTAAAGAGATACCTAATGCAACTCATCTGCTTATACACTTTAACGATCACCATATGCTGGCCTACATAGATAAAAGAAAAATAGGCAGAGTTGAGGTAGTGAAGAGTGAAGAGGAGCTGATTAAAGAACATCAGCTGGCGCAGGATGCATTGGAGATTAGTTGGGAAGAGTTTTATGAAAACTTTAAAGACAAAAAGAGCTTTCTTAAGGCCGGATTGATGGATCAGGGGTTGATAGCAGGAATAGGCAATGTGTATGCAGATGAGATACTTTATCAGGCTCGTTTACATCCCAAAGGAAAGTTCAATGAACTATCTACTCAGGAGTTAAAAACCATTTATGAAAAAATAAGAATCGTATTGACGACTGCTATAGAATGTGGGGCAAGCCGTAAAGAGCTGCCAGCCCATTTTATTATACCACACAGGAAAGAAGGAGAGAAGTGTCCTTATTGTGAGAGCTACATTGAGCGCCTTGAGATAGGGGGTAGAGCTACTTTCTTTTGTCCAGGATGTCAAAAGAAGTAAATTAATTTTTAATAGCTTTGATTTTCATTCTACTTATCAGGTAAAGGATTATCAGGGCTACAATCAATATACCGATGATTATCTCCAGAATCAGGTTTTCTTTCTTTAGCGCGCTTAGTTTATACTTGAGTTTTTGTTTTTCCTGTACCCTAAGGTGATTTTGATTTTTAAGGCTTTTAACTTCGTTTTTTAACTCATATACCTGTTCAGACAAGTTCTTATCTCTTAATATAAGACTATTGCTTTTAAGTGCGCTTTCTGTCTTCAGTTGAATTCGCTCCAGTTCTTTTTCCTTTAGTATTAGCCGGATAATTTCATCATCTTTATTAATGATGTTTTTTAAATGACTGATGATATTTCGCAAGTCTTGCTTGCTTTGAGATCCCCAGAAGGAGTTTTTTTCATTTTTTAATACCTGATAATGTTTGTATAATTCTACCCGCTGTTTTAGAAGTGTATCAAGCTGTTGAGCGTAACCGGTTGAACCCAATAGAAAAATACCCAACAAAGAAAGAAATGCAGAAAGCAGGTGTCTGGATTTCATGCTATTTTACTTGTTTAAGCTGTAGGACGATATGGGAAAGATTGCCAAACGACAAGGTATCTATTTGATTTAATTTAAAATCGGAAATTCTACTTTTCCAAACCTCCACAACATCGTCCTGTACATTGAAAGGCCCATTGTCAAAATCATAAATACCGATGGTTATCCAGTCTTCATCAGAGCATAAAAAAGGAGTAGAAGTATAGGCCTTTTTTAAGGTAATCGCATTTTTTTGAACAGGGCAATTATAAATGAAATCTGTTCCGCAATGGACATTCCAGAACAAATCGGGCAATCCTGAGCCACCTAAAGCAAAGTCAAATTTATGTATGTCTACAACGTCTTTATTGATGGCAAGGGAATGCACAGTAAGGGCGACTTTATGAAGTTGCGGAGTTACAATGGAAATGGTGCCTTCAATGGAAGCTACCGGCTTATCTGAAATGAATGCTATTTTTCTGACCCGGTTAAAAGAGGTGTCCTGTTGAAACCGGATAGGAAGAGCTATAATTTCCAGATCCAAAGAATGATTACCCTGGTCCAGCTCAAGACTTCGAATAGGAATATTGGCTGTTAAAGTCCTGCTGTCTTTGGCAGAAAAAATAAAACCGGCATTAGCGGGAATATAGTTACTGGTGTAATCAGTTCTTTTTCTCAGGCAAAACCCTTTTTGGTTTTTCCCCGAACACTTCACATCGATTAAAAAACCGTCGAATCCTCTTAGATGCTCTTTGGTAAAGACTATAGAATCCATTTCCACCGTGAAGGTGAGTTTTACTCTTTTATCC
>DATCKK010000259.1:0-3003 GCA_036562325.1 Cytophagaceae bacterium
AAAATTGCTCCTTTCCCCCCATATGAGGTGAAGACAAATAAATTTTCTTATTCATAAAAAGTTAAACTTTCACTTCCAATGTTTTAATGACTCTGCCGGGAGAACCTACCACTACTGCATAGTCCGGAATATCTTTAATAATCACACTTCCTGCTCCGATCACGCACCATTTTCCGATGGTTATATTGGGAATAACTACAGCCCCTGCTCCCACATGCGTACCTTCTCCCACTTTTACGTTTCCACAAAGGGTTGCATTAGGTGAAATATGAACAAAGTCATCCAATACACAATCATGCTCCACGATAGCGTTCGTATTTATGATAGCATGTTTACCCACTTTTGCATCAGCCTGCAACACAGCACCATGGAATACCACTGTCCCCACATCCACAGACGCGTAAGGTGATCTCAATACAGAAGGATGGATAACCCGGGCAAATTTATGTACTATCTTTTCCGATACTACCTTTCTTAACATATTATTCCCAATAGCAATAACTATCTCTTCATGGATATTAAAAGCAGGGTTATAAGGGCCTATTATAGGTGTTTCGTTTAGAGTTTTTAATTCGGAGTTATCATCAAAAATAAAATATACCTCCTGGCCCATTGCCTTTACACAATCCCTGATCACTTTAGCATGTCCACTTCCTCCGTATAACAGCATATTGAAAATTGTTTATATGTTTGATCCACGAAACTTCTCCATGGTAACACTGGTAGCAGAGTTGATCCCTTCTCTTTTAAGAATCTTTGCTATTGACATAAAAATAATTTTTATATCCAGCCAAAAAGAAAGGTTCTCTACATAATATAAGTCCAATTCAAATTTTTTTTCCCAACTGATGGAATTTCTTCCGTTTACCTGAGCCCAGCCTGTTATGCCGGGTAAGACCTCATGCCGCCTGAATTGTTCCGGAGTATATAAAGGCAAATACTCCATTAATAAAGGCCTTGGGCCTATAAGGCTTAACTCTCCTTTTAATACATTAATTAACTGAGGAAGCTCATCGAGTGATGTTTTTCTTACAAATTGCCCTACTTTAGTCAACCTTTCAGCATCTGGCAAAAGTTCTCCATTAGCATCTTTACGATCATTCATGGTTTTAAACTTCATGATAAAAAAAGGTTTGCCATTTAACCCGGGCCTTTGCTGAATAAAAAACACTTTCCCCCGGTTGGCTATGGCCAACAATAACATGGTAATTAAAAGAACCGGAGAAGCCAGAATCAATCCGATCAGGGCAAGATGAAAATCAAAAAATCGTTTAAAGAACTTTCTATACATTTATACAAATTACTTTCACTTCTACTTTTTAAGTTTTTCCAGCTCTTTCAAATAAGTCAGTGCAAGGAAATTACGATCAAAATATTGTCTGGCGTAGTTATACCCATTCATCCCCTGTGTCTTTACTTTCTCAGGATTACCACAATACAGAGTAACAACCTCGGCAATCTGCCGGGCGTTTTCAGGCTCAACAAATACACCACAATCGGCCACCTCTACCAATTCTCTGGATACTCCATCAATAGCCATAAGCACAGGCTTTTTGCAGGACATATAATCGAAGGTTTTATTCGAATATACTGTTTTGAAAGTTTCGACATTTTTCAGAACAGATGCCCCCATGTCGGAAGCAAGGATATATTTGAATACATCTGCCTTAGGTACTGATTTCAAAAACCGGATATTGGACAGGCTTCTTTTCTGAGCTTCCTGAATAAGCAATTCACGTTGCATACCGTCTCCTATCAGTAAGAATAGGATATCTTGCCTTTCCTTTAACAGGGTAGCAGCTTCTACCATTTGTATCAAATGATTTGCCACTCCATGGGCACCAACGTAAGTTATCACAAATTTACCATCCCACCCATTTTCTTTACGAAAAGCGGCAACATCAAATTGAGCAGCTACTTTTTCGGCAATAGAAAAATCTGCCGCATTAGGGATCATAATCACCTTTTCTGCCGGCACCTTTTTATCTTCTATCAGTTTCTTCTGAAATGCCGGTGTTAACGTATTTATAAGTCTGGCATTTTTATACACTGTTTTCTCAAACCAATAAGCCAGACGAATAATCGTCTTATTCGTTAATACACCGGTATCAATTGCCGACTCGGGCCAAAGATCACGGATTTCAAAAACAAATGGTATCCTTTTAATTTTAGATAATACCAGTCCTGTAATTCCTACAAACAGAGGTGGTGAAGAAACCAATACCAGGTCGTACTTTTTTCTCGCATAAAACAACCCGCAAATTATACTGGAAAATACGAATGAAAAGTATCCCCATAATCTCCCGATAAAGTTGGAGTTGTAAGACTCAGAGACGTGGCACCTGTACACAGTAATATTATTGGAATAGTTTTCTTTTACAATAAACTTTCCTTTATGCTTCGGCCTTTTTTTACCTGTGGCATAATGAACCATCCCTGAGATGACTGTAATATCATGCCCCTGCTCCTTCCAAAACCGGGTCATTTCATTGAACCTCGAGCCCCCCGGATCGTCTTCTTCTAAAAAATATTGATGAATTAATAAAATGTGCATATGCAAATTTATAAATTAAAACTTAATTTGGAGTCTTAATACATAAAGTGATAATGGTAGTTTTTCCAAATGCCAAAATAAATCTGGGACTTTTTATTACAGAGAAAAGAAAAGACGGTTTCCACAATCTTGAATCCTGTTTTTACCCCATCCCCTGGCAAGATGTACTGGAAATAGTTCCTTCAGATAAGTTTTCCTTCTCAAGTACCGGTATTACCATTCCGGGAGACCTTAAAACGAATTTGTGTGTCAAAGTATATGAAGCGGTTAAAAGCAAATTCGATATTCCTCCGGTGCAAATACACTTACATAAAGTAATTCCAATAGGGGCAGGATTAGGAGGTGGGTCGTCAGATGCCTCTTTTACTTTAAAAATACTCAATAACCTGTTTGACCTCAGTCTGACAACGGAAGAGATGGAAGATTTGGTTAGGCCGCTGGGTAGTGAC
>DATCKK010000264.1:0-5006 GCA_036562325.1 Cytophagaceae bacterium
GGGTACTTTGCCCGCATTGCAGGCAAAAAGAAGAGTTTAATGAAAATTTGTATCCGAAGCAATTTCGCCCTTACCGTAAAGTAACGGAGCATTTTATACCCAAAGGGTGTGATGTATGCTTTTTTACAGGATATAAAGGTAGAAAAGCAGTGTACGAAGTTATTCCAATAGATTTTGTACTGGCGGATAAAATAAAAAATGGTATATTTGACATAACAAAAGAATTACAGGAGCGAGGAATTAAAACGTTGGCGGAAAATGCCTTCGAACTTTTTGAAGCCGGCGAAACCTCACTTGAAGAAATTTATCCATTACTGTTTAATTTTTAAGTTTTACTTTGAAAAAGCTGCACACATATTTTGCTGTCTCTATTATAATCTGGATGTTTTGGTTTATTCCACAGACAGCATTTGCTCAACAAGACCGATTCGAGGCGCTTGAGCAAAGGTTGGGAGATCTTTCCGGACAAGTTCCAGGGTTAAATGAAACAGTTGATTTTTCCGTATCAGGCGTGTCGATACAGGAGTTTTTAAGGGCTATAGCAGAATCACATAGCCTTAATATCAGTGTTAGCCCTGAATTGAATTTCAAGATCTATAATAATTTTACCAATGAAAAGGTAAAGAATATCCTGTTGTTTCTTGCGAAAGAGTATGACCTGGAGGTCCGGTTTGTAGGAACCATCATGTCCTTTTCCAAATATGTGCCACCACTTCAGGAAAAAGCCCCTGCCCCAGTCAGGGAAATAATTGTAAAATATAATAACTACAGCAATAACCTGACACTCGACCTGAAGGGGGATACTCTGGAAAAGGTAGCCAAGAAAATAACCTAGGTAAGCAAGAAAAATGTCATTATTTCTTCAGGGTTAAGAGAAAGGGTGGTAAGTGTTTATATTGAAGAAATGCCTTTTGACAATGCTTTGGCCAAAATGGCTTATGCGAATAATTTGAAGGTAGTTAAAACAGATGATAACTTTTATGTGATCAAGGGATTGGACGAAGGAGAGGATCCTATTGCAGATAATAATGATAAGAATCGTAATAAAAATGTTTATTCCAAAAGGCCAACCAACACTACGAGCCAACAACAAAGCGGGCAGTCAGGACAAGCAGCCAATCTTTATATAGAAATTGTCGGGGATTCATTAACCGGAAAATATATTACGCTGGAAGCTGTTAATACACCTATCGCAGATATCATTAAAGCCGTATCCGGCGAGTTGGGTAAAAGCTATTTTTTATTTTCGGATATAAAAGGAAACACTACTACCAATGTATATAAGGTGAGTTATGATGAGTTGCTTACTTATTTGTTGCAGGGGACGGATTATACTTACAAAAAAGACCAGGGCCTATACCTGATTGGGGAAAGGAAACTGGAAGGGCTTAGAGCCAATAAAGTAGTGCAGTTACAATATCGTTCTGTGGATGCGGTTCATGAAATTATTCCGGCAGAATTAAAAAAAGGGGTAGAGGTAAAAGAATTTAAAGAATTAAATAGTATACTTCTTACCGGTTCATTGCCTCAAATAATGGAAATAGAAGCATTCATACGTCAACTGGATCGGGTGGTGCCAATGGTTATGATTGAAGTTATACTGGTGGATATCAGAAAAGGCAAGACAGTAAAAACAGGCATAAAAGCAGGTGTATCAGATACAGTAACTACCGGAGGAACGTTGTTCCCCGGAATTGACTTTACACTTGGGTCAAAGTCCGTGAATGATTTTCTGAATAAACTATCAGCCAATACTCCAATAAATATTGGCCCTGTTACTCCTAACTTTTATCTTACTCTGAGTGCTTTGGAAAGCAATAGTAATGTGGAAGTGCGTTCTATGCCTAAGCTTTCCACTCTGAATGGCCACGATGCAAATTTGAGTATTGGAAGCACACGCTATTATAGTATTACTACGCAAAACGTATTAGGATCGCTGAATCCGCAAACGGTGGTAACTCAACAATACAATGCGGTACAGGCAAACCTGGCTATAAATATAAAGCCCATAGTATCCGGAGATGACCAGGTAACATTAAGTATTGATGTAAATATTTCAGACTTTATAGGAGACCCTCCAAATAATGCCCCACCACCATCAGCTACCAGTCAGTTTAAGTCTATTGTACGCGTAAAGAATGAAGAAATGGTTGTGTTAGGAGGAATTGAAAGAACTGAACGAAGCGATCAGGGCGAAGGTGTGCCTATTTTATCGAGAATACCGGTGTTGAAATGGTTATTCAGCAGCCGTACCAAATCGAGAAACAAGGTAGTCTCAACAGTTTTCATTAAGCCAACTATCATTTATTGATTTGGTAATGGAAAGTGTTGAATATGTCGATCAACAACTTTGCCTATCTCTCATAATAAACGGAGGAAAGTTGAAGGGATGTTAAAAATGAATGGTGTTGATACAAATTTTCCATATCTATAATTTAAATGTTGTCCAAGTTTAAGCAACAGTTAATGGGAATTAAAAAGATAGCCGGAGTAGAAGCTATTCTACTAGCGGAGGGGAAGATAGTGTATAATGCCATTGTACTATCCATAAAGAAAAACCTGTTAACCGTAGAAGAGAAGCTTTCGTGTGTAACTAATCTTATCGATTTGGTTAAAGCATTGCCAGTTGGAGTACCGGTGACGCTGGCAATTAATGGGCGGGGAGTAATGCATAAACAAGTGTTGTTGGGAAGTAAAACAGACAGTGTTTCCCTTATTCATTCGGTATTACCAAATGCAAAAGCACAGGATTATTTTATACAACATTCCGTGATTGAAAATAAGGATTATGTTTCTGTAATCAGGAAGAATGTGGCGGAGGAAATTTTCAAAAGCTTTAAACAGCAAGGTGTGTCTGTGGTTTCTGCTTCATTGGGTGCCTTTGCCCTTTATAATGTTTTTCCTTTGGCAAAAGAGTCTATGAGTGTTGAGCAACATATCATAGGGTATATGGCAGCATTGAAAGACGATGTTTTTGAAAATAAAAATACAGTTGTAATAGGAGGAGACTCTATAGAATTAGGATGGCTGGTTGCTTATGCTATGGCTTTTCAACAGTTGGTACTTCAGGAAAATAAGATAGTACTGGAAGTAGCTGAACTAGCTGAAGAATTTAAAGAAGTTCAACATAAAGCATTATTCAGAAATGCTGGTATTGGTGTGTTGGTTTTCTTTCTTTTGTTGTTGATGATCAACTTCTTCTTATTTGATGCTTTTAAGAAGGAACATGAAGGGTTGGCTTCCAGAGAGGCCATGTATAAAGGAATGATAGCAAAGGTAAATCAATTGCAGAAAGAAGTAGATGAAAAGGAGGCCTTTCTTTCTACAGCAGGTTGGTTTGATAATTCCAGGACTTCTTTTTATTTAGACCGGATAGCTGCATCCATCCCTAATTCTATAAGGTTAACCGGACTTGAGGTTAACCCATTAAATGATCATTTGAGTAAAAGCGAACGTAAGTTGATCTTTACTTCCAGACTAATAAAGATAGAAGGGGTTTGTGCCGATCCTACTCAGTTGAATGGATGGGTCAAGGTGTTAAAGGAGATGGCATGGGCAAAAGATGTTAAAGTAGATAAGTATATCTATGATAATAAAGAACAGAAAGGAAATTTTTATATAACCATTCAATTGTAATAAAAGTGTTTAAAGAGTTGTCGTACCGAAAAAAAAATCAATACCTTTTGATAGGAGCAATACTCTTTTTGTTTATTGCATGGTTTGTAGCTGGTAATAAAACCTATTCCTTGTATTCTCAAAATAAAACATTAAGCTTTAATATTCAAAAAGGGGAGGATGCTCCCAAAACTATTGGGCAACTGGAACGCAAACTTAATTTTTTCAATTCACGGCTGGCTACTTTTTTATCGGATAGTAGTAAGGATGAAAACTATATGTTGGAAGTGGTTGGCAATTTTTGTAAAAAAAACAGAATAGTGCTGAAAGAGTTTCCACCTGTTAGTTCTCAGGACGAAGGAGATTTTATCATATTAACCAACAAAATTATAGCAGAGGGAAATTATAAGGATCTTCTTCGCCTGGTATACGAGCTGGAACAGAAAAGCCAGGTAGGAAGAGTTACTTCAGTAGACTTCTCCTCCTGCATGGATAATAAGAGAAAGAAAACAGTTTTAGCTGTTTCTATTTACTTACAAAATATTAAACTCAAAAAGTGAAATGAACTTTAGTAGAATACTAATACTCTTGGTGTGTGTGTTATTGGGAGCTTCCTGTAATGAGATTTTTGAAAAGCCGGTGGAAAATTCAGAGATGTATATTAATTCACCTGCCGATAGTATTACCAGTTCATCCTTTACTCAGACCTTTTGGTGGGAACCTGTTGAAGGAGCTGCTAATTACAGATTGCAGATTGTATCACCATCATTCAAAGAAATTAGAGCCATTGCTGTTGATTCAATAATTACATCGACGAAATGTAAAATAGTGCTTGATTCAGGAAGTTATGAATGGATGGTTTGGGCCTTTAACAATACCAGTAATAATAAAGGAAAAGTTAAGCCGAGGTTTTTAAGAATTATTCCCGGAAGTTTGACAGAGCAGCCACTTTTAGATATTGAAAGCCCGGAAGCAAATAGTTTTACCGGAGATACATCCATTACATTTAAATGGAAACCTTTGCCGGTTGCCAATATTAGGTATAGGATTCAAATAAGTAATGCACCATTTAAAGCAGATGATTTGCTGGTAGATGAAGTTTTTGAAGGAAATAGTTTTGTTCATAACTTCAATGGCTTGAATGCGAACACTGCCTTTGCATGGAAGGTGCGTGCCGAATCTGTATCAGGTGAAGCAGGCCAGTGGTCAGGGCCTTATACATTTACAATAGACAGACAAAAGCCTTTGAAGGTAACTCTTGCTTCTCCCAGCATAGGAGCGCTGGTAACAAAAGGAAATGTAACTCTCGAATGGAAAAAGTCAGAAGAGTCTGATATTGCTTATTATAAGTTATACGTCTATCAGTCTGATTCGAGTACCTATTATAATAG
>DATCKK010000270.1:0-12394 GCA_036562325.1 Cytophagaceae bacterium
GGATACTAAGTTGGTAGTTACTACCGATATGTTGCTGGAAGGCATTCACTTTGACCTTACTTATGTTCCTTTAAAGCACTTAGGCTATAAAGCAGTGGTAGTAAATATTTCTGATGTTGCTTCCATGTATGCCATTCCTAAACAAATAACCGTGAACATAGCTGTCAGCAGCCGTTTTTCGGTGGAAGCTATAGAGGAGCTGTACGAGGGAATCCGACTAGCTTGCGAAAACTATAAAGTGGACCTGGTGGGGGGCGATACAACTTCTTCGGTTTCCGGCCTGATAATTTCAATAACCGCTGTAGGCTTTACGGAACCTGGAAAAGTAGTGTATAGGGGCGGGGCAAAGCTCAATGACCTTATCTGTGTTACCGGAGATCTTGGTGCCGCATATACAGGATTACAGATTCTGGAGCGGGAAAAACAGGTGTTCCTTGCCGATCCTACCATGCAACCTCAGTTAAGTGATAAGGAATATATTGTATCCCGTCAGTTGAAGCCTGAAGCCAGAATGGATGTAATTTATGAACTGAGAGAAATGGGTATTGTTCCTACCTCGATGATTGATATATCTGACGGGCTTGCTTCGGAACTACTGCATATCTGCACTCAATCAAAGGTTGGAGCAAGGGTTTATGAAGATAATTTCCCAATCGATAATATGACTTTTGAAACAGCGAGAGAGTTTAATCTGGACCCTTTGACTTGTATGATGAATGGGGGCGAAGATTATGAATTATTGTTTACCCTGGATCAGAGCCATTACGAAAAGATCAAAAACAATCCGAACATTACTATTATAGGCCATATCACGGAAGCTTCTACAGGGGTTAATCTGGTAAGTAAAGGCGGTAATGTAGTGCCGGTAACTGCTCAGGGCTGGGTACACTTTTAATGGAATGATGAATGAAGAGTTTTGAATTATGAAATGTTTTAAAGCTTCCCATTGGGAAGCTTTTTTGTTAAATAATATTTATGGTTTTAATAAAACAAGATGAACATTTACAGATAGCTCCATTAATTCAAAATTCATAATTTAAAAAATCATAATTCTGCGACAGTGGGTTAATCTTCCGGATAAGGTACAAAGAGAAATTTGGTAAAATTCTGATCTACTACGAACAGACAACAAAACTCATCCGGATCTTTATAAGCTTGTTTAAAAGCTTCAATACCTTCTTCTGAAATGATTTTTCGTTGCACGAACTCATCTAAAAAAGAGGCATTATAATTCCAGTTCAACTTCAGTTCATGCTTACCGATCAATAGCTTTCCTATTGGTAAGTCAACTTTGGATATAGGAAAAATGGGGTGATCAGAAATTCCCCTTACTCTCATTTGATAAGAACCTTCTTTTAATATATCTGCGACTACTGCAAAATCTTTAGTAATAGTCCCCAGATATTTTCCGTCTAATTCAGGATCGTTTTGCATTTATTTATAAAACTTTAAAAGTCTATTTGTTTTTATAATGCTTATTTATGAATGGGCAAACAATTTATAAAAGTGCCGTTATGATACCAATTTTTTATAAATAAATATCTGTCTTGAAAGGAGCTTTTTCTGTGTTTTGTCCTTCAAAAAAAATCTGTAGAAATGTGGAAGTAAGTACCTGTCATAGTTTGATTTCAGGGATAAAATGCGTATAATAGATGCTGATTTTATAACCCTAACTATTATATGTATAGGTATCTTCTTCTTTTACAAGCTCTTCTTGTAATGGGCTTTGCGTATGCCCAACCCAATAAAACATTTTATATAGATTTTGGACCTAATGACCAGCTCAATGGGAATATTACATTAAGTCCGGATAAAAATGGCAACTACTGGAATAATGTGACGAATGCATCGTCTACGGCGAGTGCAGTGAAATTGGTAGATAAGAATAACAATCCCGGTTATATCTCATTAGTTGTTAAGCAAAACATGGCTACCAATGGAATTAATAACGGTGGCTTACTAAATCCTGAAGATGCTAAACTTAATGACTTTGCCATTAATACGGCTACTCAGGATTATTTTTATACCAGCACAACCGGTAGCCTGATGATAAAAGATTTGGATCCGAACAACGGGTATGTGTTTAGCTTGTTTGCCTCACGTAATGCTGAAAATAATCGAACTACACAATATGTCTTGTCAGGACAAGGTCCATCTAAGCAATATTTTCTTCAAACATCAGGCACCAATCTGGGTGGTAATGGTTATCATGGGAATAACAGCACGATTATCGTTACTGATGTAATAGTTCCTAATAATCTGGGAGAAATAACTATTGATATCATCAACTATAACTCTGAGTTTGGATATCTGGCTTGTCTGAAAATGGTAGAGATACCTAATTATGTAACAGGGAATGAATATTGCCCGGCAAAAAATCAGGCCAAAATTGCTATTATGGGTTCTTCGGTAGCAAGAGGATTTTCAGCACCTAATGACGAAGGTTATGCACATCAATATACTCAACTGCTATCTCAAAGGTACAACGAGCAATCAGGTGAAAACTGGAGTGTAACTAACGTATCAGTTCCGGGAGATAACACTATAAAAGTACTTAACCGATGGAATAATGATCTTTTGCCTACCTGCAGTAAGTATGTATTATATGGTTTGTCGCTTGCTAATGAGGGTATACATGCCGGAGGCCAAGCTACTTTTAATCAATTCAGAGATAATCTAAAGTTACTGATAGAAAAAGCGAGGAAGCAGGGAATGGTGCCTATTGTGGCCAATTGCTACTCTCATGGCGATTATAATGCAACTGATTATAATTACATATTACAAATGAATGCGCTTTTGCATACCTGGGATGTTCCGTCTATAAATCTTTTAGGTGCTTTGGATAATGGCTCTGGTAACTGGGTGTCGGGATATTGGGCAGATGCAGGGCATCCGAACTATACCGGCCATACAGAGTTTATGTATACCATTCCCCCGTCTTTATTTGATGCATTAAAGAATAACAAACCTTTACCACAAAGAATTAACGGTACTTCCATTCAGTTAGGAGGAGCAGAGTCAGACAAGAGGCTTGAATATGAATTGGACGGTGTGGCTCATTCCTTTACTCAGGTCTTTAGTGTTAGAACTTCAGGTTCAGGAACGATAAGCAGAATCAAAACTTTGTCAGGAGTTGCCTCCTTGGCTGTTAACTCATCCGGAAACTTAATTTATAGTTCTCCTTCTTCTTCAGGTATATCAGGAACGGCCAATGTAGCGAATGGCCAATGGCATTCAATAGCCATTACACACTATCATGCAAGAGGAATTACTTTGTTGTATGTAGATGGTGTTCTGCAAGGTTCTGTATCTGAAAAGCTTGTTCCGACAAAATTGTCGTTAAGCGGTTTAGGTGCTCCGTCAGCAGAATACAAAGAGTGGTTCTTTTACAGGGCTGGTATGGTGGCTTCAGAAATTAATGCTATCAAAGATGGACAAATGTATAAGTCCAGCCTTGAGCTCTATGCTCCATTAGATGGACAGGGCATAACAGGTAATGATCCTGTTTATAACTATGCACAAAGTATGACCTTTGTTAAGATGGTCTCTAATTCATCCATCCATACATACTATATAGACTTTGGCCCGAGTGATGGTGTACAGGGAAATGTTACTGCAAGTCCTGATATTAATGGCAGATATTGGAATAACGTGAACAATCCGAGTGCCGGTGGGCCTTCTGTGTCGATTAAAGATCAGGATAATGTTACTTCATCTTTATCTGTAAGAGTTACAAAAAACTTAGCAACTAACGGAATAAACAATGGTGGTTTATTAGCTCCGAAGAAAGGCTTGTTAAAAGATCTATCTATAGCAACTGCTACTCAGGATTATTTTTATACGGATAGCGATGGTTCATTGCTTTTCACAGGATTAAATCCTTCGCATGGTTATATATTTCATTTCTTTGCTTCCAGAAATGTGGATGAAGTTCGTATCACTGAATATGGGTTGAATGGCAGAAATGAAAATAGTTACACTCTACAAACCTCCGGCGTGAATCTGGGAGGGGCAGGATATCATGGAAACACAAGTACGGTCTTAATTTCAGATACCCTGGTTGCTAATGCCAACGGAGAAATTTCACTGGACATACGCAGAGTGAATAATGCTATTTTTGCCTACCTGAATTGTTTAAAAATTGAAGAGATAAGTAATTATTTTATTGTAAAGGCTGACTTTACAGTAGATAATACTTCTCCATGTTCAGGTTCATCCATAATCTTTACCGATAATTCTGATCATGCAACTACCTGGTCCTGGGATTTTGGAAATGGGGCCAGTTTGCCTGCCGGAACAACCGGAAAAGGGCCACATGCTGTTTCATATTCAACTCCAGGTGCAAAGACCGTGACACTTACCATTAATGATGGGGAGGCTAGTGAGACTAAGACGAACTATATCGTTGTGAAAGAAAAATCAGTGGTTGTTACTACTGGGGTACAACCAGTATGTAGTGGCTCATCTACCAACATTGAATTATCTTCTACTACTCAGGGAACAACCTTTAGCTGGACGGTAGTAGGAAATGATGAAATTACAGGAGCAGTTTCAGGAACAGGTTCTGTAATAAATCAGGTGTTGGTAAATACAGGTAATACTCAACAAACTATTACTTATGAAATTACCCCTCAGGCAAATGGTTGTACCGGAGAAAAGACAAATGCAACTGTAACGGTTTATCCTACTCCGGTAGTTGTTGCAACTCCACCGTCGACAAATATTTGTTCAAGTGAGTCAGTTAACATTCAATTGACTTCTCCAGTATCCGGAACAGCGTTTTCATGGATGGCGACTTCTCAAGGTACTATTAATGGTGCTTCATCCGGAAATGGTTCGGTAATTAATCAGACGTTAACAAATACAGGAGCTGCAAACGGGACGGTAACGTATAATATAACTCCACAGGCAAATGGTTGTGTAGGTGAAGAGGAAGAAGTGGTAGTAACGGTTTATCCTACTCCGGTAGTTGTTGCAACTCCACAATCGACAAATATTTGTTCAAGTGAGTCAGTTAACATTCAATTGACTTCTTCAGTATCCGGAACAGCGTTTTCATGGACGGCAACGTCTCAAGGTACTATTAATGGTGCTTCATCCGGAAATGGTTCAGTTATTAATCAAACATTAACCAATACCGGATCTGCAAACGGGACGGTAACGTATAGTATAACTCCACAGGCAAATGGTTGCGTAGGTGAAGAGGAAGAAGTGGTAGTAACGGTTTATCCTACTCCGGTAGTTGTTGTAACTCCACAATCAATAACTATTTGTTCAAGTGAGTCTGTTAACATTCAATTAAGTTCTCCGGTATCCGGAACAGAATTTTCCTGGACAGCAACTTCTCAAGGTTCTATCAATGGAGCTTTATCCGGAAATGGTTCAGTTATTAATCAAACATTAACCAATACCGGATCTGCAAGCGGAACAGTAATATATAGCATTTCGCCTCAGGCAAGTACTTGTCCCGGTGAAACAGTGGAGGCAATAGTTATTGTAAATCCTTTACCAACTGTTACTGCTACGGTTGAATCATCTGAAATATGCAGTGGAGAAGTTAGTTATATAGAATTAGAATCAGATGTAAACGGTAGTCAGTTTAACTGGAATGCAGCGTATTCATCCGGTTTGTCAGGTGGAATGTCTGGTACAGGAGCAATTATTGAAGAAATACTTAGCCTTTCAGATGTTCAGGAAGGCAATGTCGTATTTACTGTAACTCCTGAAGCTAATGGATGTATCGGAAACGCTATAGATATTAATATTAAAGTAAATGCATGCGTTACAAGTATGCATTATACAAATGCGTCTAATTTAGTCAATGTTTCACCAAATCCTTTCACTGATTTTACCACCATCAGAATTACACATCCGGAAATATTAATGGTTACTATTAAGGATGTTACGGGTAAGACAGTATTAGAAAAACATGGTGATAGCGGAGAGTGGACAATAGGTGATGAGTTAGAGCCGGGAATCTATTATTGTATCTTAGCGAATAAAGATACATGGGAAG
This sequence comes from Cytophagaceae bacterium, assembly GCA_036562325.1. Classification (GTDB taxonomy): domain Bacteria; phylum Bacteroidota; class Bacteroidia; order Cytophagales; family Cytophagaceae; genus DATCKK01. The sequence goes on from DATCKK010000270.1 coordinate 6,017, forward strand.
TAGTTAAATTGATTAAGCAATAAAAAGTTAAATTGACATGAATTGAAGAGGACGTAAGTCCTCTTCAATTTTTAATCTCTCATCAGAATGTGTTTTTTAAGACTTTTTTCGCATACCCATTTTGGAAGAAGTTATTCCCAACTTCCCATCACTGTATAGCTGACCGTTTCATTTTCTGCGTCCATTTCTATCGGAAAAATTATTTTATACTCTTCCATCTCGATGCTCTTGGATGTAATGTATCCTGATGTTGCACCCCATAGTTCTATGATTGCTGGTTCTTTGTATAGATATAATTTGAGTGAGGAAGTTATGGCAAAAGTGACAGGAAGTGTTAAGTGGCCAGGATAGAAATCCGTAGTGGTTAAAACTTCATGTCCGTCTTCCTTTACTACTTTTAGATAAATATTCTGTGAAGGATATTTGTCTTTTTCATAGAAGTTTAATCTTATAGATTTCATAGTAAATATATACCTGTCTTTTTTACAACCAGGTAAGAGTATGATACATAGAATTGGTATTAGTAAGACTCTGGATGATAAGTTCATATTCTTGCTGTTAAAAAGGGGATGGTTGTCTTTTCTTTAATGCCAGTATGGTTTTATTTATATAGGGAAATAGCGATACCAGTATAATCGTAAAGCCAATTAATATACTTATCATTTCATAGTAGTCGATTGCATAGCGGATCTGGCTTTGTATATTAAGTGAGTGGATCAATAGTTTGTTCGTCATATCAGGTGTCAGGTTGGGCAAAGCTCCATGGTGTAGCAGAAAATCCGTGTGTTTTTCAACAGTTTGATCTACTATGGGATTGGCTTTGGTTATCTGGTATTGGAAAGTATTGTAGTGTTTACTTTTGGAAAATAATTCAAAGTAGTTGAGCAAGGCAATGCTCAAATAAAATCCAAAACACCTCATGAATAAACAAATGCCTGCAGATGAAGTACTTAATTTTTCCGGTACGGAAGTAACTATAAAGATTACAGTAGGAGTCATTAAGGTTCCTACTCCCCAACCTTGCAGGATCAATGGGATGAAAAATTCATTTTCGTTGGCCTGTGGAATAAATAAAAAGATCATCCATACATGGTATATTAATAAAAATGAAAACCCATATATCCATAATAACCTTATTGGCCTTTTTTGAAGTACAAAAGCGCAGGATACCAATACTCCGATTACTAAACCCAGAATATTAAATAAAGTAATATAGCCTATATGTATCGGGTCGAGTTGTAATACATGTTGGAAAAAGTTGGTAGTAATACCGAACGTAAAACGACAAATGTAAAAGATTAAAATAATGAGAAGCCCTACATTGAAGTTACGATACTTGAATACTTCGAGATTGAAGTAGGGGCGCTTTAGATAATACTGCCTGATAGCAAAAAGTATGAGAAGTATAACTATGGAAATGCAACTCCAGAAGATTCTGGGATCATCGAGCCAGTAGTAATTTTGTCCGTATACCATTACATAACCTGTTAAAGTTAAAAGAACTGCATACAGAATGAAACTTGCCCAGTCTAATTGATACAAAGGAAACTTTACATTTAACCTGACATTATTAAGTATCAGTAATAACAGCGCCAGACTGGGCAGGTAGGAAAACATGGCGCATTTATATAGCACGTGGAAGTTAAAAGAGTCTACCAGTTCGGAAGTGGCAAAGTTGTTAAAAGGTATGATACAAATTAACATTCCAAAATAGACGGAATAACCTATTGCTCTTGCCCGTTCTGATTTCAGGCGCATGAAGATCAGGGTTAATGCTAAGCTAACGGTCATGGTAAAGGCCATACCTTGAATAAATCGGCAAATAAAAAAGATAGCTGCTTCATGAGTGGCATAGCAGATATAAGAAGTTGTGATTTGTATGAAGGTGATGAGGATGAAATACTCTTTGGCAGCAAGAAAATGAAAGAACCTTCTTTCCAGTGAATAGAAACTGGTATAACCTGCATAAAACAATACCACAGAGAAGTATACATCATAGGTTTCAATCCCTGTATTTCCGGCTGCGGCATTTACATTAGTAATCGGAAGAAAGAACAGTACAAGGCTGGGTAGCAGCACAACAAACATGGTTACCTTGATCAGCCACTCAGGAACCCAACGTTTAAATAAGAAGCGTTTGTTATGCATTCGACTTTTGATTTTTTGCGATGAATACATTGGCATTCATTCCGGCTCGGAGCAGATTTAGATCTTCTCTGGTACCAACTACTCTTATGCGGACAGGAACACGTTGTACGATTTTTACATAATTGCCTGTTGAGTTGTCGGGGGGTAACAAAGAAAAGCTGGATCCGGTAGCAGGAGAGAGGGAGATGATTACTCCTTTGAAAACCTTATCCGGATACGCATCTACGGTAAATTCTGCTGTATCGCCAATTTTCATTGTAGCGATTTGGGTTTCTTTATAATTGGCAACTACCCATTTATCGGTTTCCCGGTTTACAATGTAGGCCAGTACTTCACCTACTTCTATCATTTGGCCTTTTTCGATCGTCCTTCTGCCCATTACGCCATCATAAGGTGCCGTAATGATAGTATAAGAAACATCCAGTTTATGCCGTTCCAGTAATGCTTCCAGTCGTTTGACTTCTGCTCTTACTACTGCCATCTGTGCTTGGGCATTGGCTATGTCAGAGAGAGAGGCAAGGTAATTATCCTGGGCCGATTGAAGTTCGGCAATAGCTATGTTATAAGCTGCTTCTATAGCTTCCAGCTGTTGTAATGTTGCTGACTCCTCCTTTACTAATTTTTTATAGCGTTCAAGTTCTAGCTCTTCTTTCCATAAAGTCGCTTTGGCCGCTTTAATTTTAGAATGCATTACACGGGATACTTTAGTAAGAGTAGCAACTTTTATTTTCCATGCTTCCAGTTGTGCCCGGGCGTTCATTAACGAAGCTTCTGTTTGAGCTTGTTGAATTACATATTCTCTGTCGTCTATTAATATTAGAGTATCTCCTTTTTTTACCGGTTGGTTTTCATCAAACCTTACTTCGGTAATAAATCCTCCAGCCCTTGATATTACCGGATTTATATATTCCTGTACCTGTGCATCATTGGTAAATTCATTTTTGTATATATCCCATAGAGTTATGACTCCCCAGATGGATAATATGAATCCTATGCTTCCTGCTACCCACGCAGTTATGCGGGTAATTAACTTGTCCGTAATAATATATTTGTTGCCCCTTCTCATATTAAAGATTTCCAAGGATGTGTTGTAATTGGTAATATTTTAGTTGTGCTTCTATTTGTGCATTTACGTATTGAAACTTTGTTTGAAGTACTTGCAAATCTGCATCTAATAACTCTGTGATTAAGGCAGTTTTGTTTATGTAATTATTTTTAATAATTCGTGCGTTTTCAGTTGCATGTCCTATATTTACTTTTTCTACATCCACACGCATGAGCGCTTCTTTAAACCTTAAAAAAGCTTCATAAACATCTTGTCTTATTTTATCTTCGATATCATGATGCGCCAATTCTTCTTTTTTGTGTTCAAGCATAGCCAGCTTTGTTTTAGGAATGTTGGTATATAGTTCCGATAAAGGAATGCTTGCTCTTATTCCGAATAAACCTAAGGTGTATGTGCTTGGCGAATAAGGATAAAGGAAAATCTGGGGATTAGCGGTCCACATATCGCCATATAAACCAATCTTGGGCCTGATATTCGCTTTAATATATTGTAAGTGTACTTTTGAATATTCTACCTGTTTTTCTGAAATGTGATAATCATAAGAATGTGCTTCCGCCTCATGCAAATAGTCTTCATACGATTTTATTGGTAATAGATGAGGTTGCACAGATTCTACAGGCTCAACCAGTTGTTCGTCCGGTAAACCTATAAGTATGTTTAGTTTTTGATTGGCAATAGCAATGTCATTTTCTATTTGGATGAGTGTTAGTTTTTGTTGAGAGAGCTTTAATTCAACTCTAAGTTCATCGTTTTTTAAAGCTACTCCGTTTTTTAACAGGCCTCTTATTTCTTTTAATTGTTTTTCCTGGTAGGCAATATCCTGAAGCATTAAATCTTTAAATAACATGCTTCGCAACAAATGAAGATAGAATGTAGTGGCTTGCAGTTTTATTTCCGATATGGTATACTTTTTTTGGATCTCAGCGATCTCATATAAAAGTTTCTTTTTGTCAATGGTTAAGTTTAGTTTATTCCCATTGTATAGATTAAGATAAGAATCTGTGCCAATTCGGTAGAGAATATGTATTACTTCATGTTGCTCCGGTTTCCTGAATAATCCTTCCGTATATTGTGGAAAATTAGTAGCATATTCTATATGCCCTTTCATTTCTATTTCCGGTAACCGTTCGTATTGCACTTCCCGGATTTCTTCCCTTTTCAACTCTGTTTCAAACTGCATAAGCTGAATCTTTTTACTATAGTCTGTTGCTTTTAGCCAGACTTCTGATAAGGAAAGGGGTAAATAATTTTGATTGGTTAAACTGTCCTGAGAATACAGGAGAGTGAGTTTTATAGTTAGCAATATACCTATGCTAACCCTTTTTTTACAACCGCGCATCCAGTGAATAATTTGAGCTGCAAAATTATTTGCTTTTAACAGGATTCATTTATTCAAACTGGACGAACTTTTGTTAAATCCAGCCAAGGTCGAATTACATTTTTTGAGATCAGATTTTTATAGTAATTTCAGGTAATTATCTATCTTGTATAATAGGTTTTAATGTTTTTTGAAGATGGGTTTAATTGCTTCCCTGCCAGAGATTGATAAATTGATGCATTCTGTTTATGTGATGCACGAACGTTCGGAAAAGTATATTCCGCTTCACCGGCATGAAAAAGGACAGTTGTCTTATGTAGAGGGGGGACTGGCATATCTTCAGGTAAAAGACAAGTATTATGTAATACCTGCGCGACATTATTTTTGGATACCTCAGGGTTTATCTCATGTTTTAAAGATCGGCCATTCAGGCACTATCCTGCGCTCTGTTTTTTTCTATACTCAGGACGATGGGAAAGATCCATTTTATTCACAGGTAGGTATTTATCCTATTAATGATCTGCTAATGCAGATGATCAAATATTCGGAATCCTGGGACGGACATATTCTTCCGGATGATAAAAGATATTCTTTTTTGAAAGTTATCAAAGATATTTTGCCGGACATCAGTTCCCGAAAAGTACCTATAGCTCTTCCATATACAGAAAATAAGCGAATGCAGCCAATACTTACTTTCATTGATGATAACATTTCCGAAGAGCTTACTTTGGAATTAATAAGTAATAAATTCGGATTAAGTGAAAGAACTTTATCCAGGCTTTTCCAGGCTACATTGAAAATGTCCTTTTTGCAATACCTTAAACTGTTAAGAATAGTCAGAGCAATAGAGTTAATCCTAAAAACAGATTATTCTATTAGTGAAATAGCTTATACTGTTGGCTATCAAAGTATTTCTTCTTTTAGCAGCGCCTTTTATAAGTTGACCAATTATCGTCCTACTGATTTTAAAAAAAGCCTGTAAACAAACTAGAATATAATTTTCTATATAAGTACTAATTAGTTTTCTCCCAGAACTTGTCATGCCAGTTATCCTTAAACTCTGATACCGAATGTTGTTGCTCAATCATTGCAAGTTGTTCGGGTGTAGCAACTTGTTGTATTTGATTAAATAAAATCCGTTCTTCAAATCGGATATGGTTTTCCAGGTCATCTTCAATCAGGCTCAATGTTTTTACTATATCATTTTGGCTTTCAAACAAGCGTTTTAATTTTCTATGTTCGGATAGTGCTCTTTTAACTGACTTATCTTCATTTCCAAGTATTGGGAAAATATATTTTTCTTCTATTTCGAAATGAGGAAGAAGATGATTGGTATAAAACCAATCGGCGTATTCCTTAATTCGAGATGGTTCTACAGGCTTGGAAAGTCCTGTTCGTATTTTCCAACAAAGCAATAGGCCGTGATGATGGTCTCTGCTATAAGGTTGAATAGAAGCATGTCTTTTAATAGGCTGACTTTTCGCTTCCGAAGGATATTGCTGCTTTGACATTATTTATAATTTAATGACTGATCTTTCCATTTCTATTGCTTTGGGAAACAGGATATTATTTTCCAGGTGAATATGCAGGTGTAAGTCTTGTTCAAACTCTTTAAGTAAAGCATAAGTTACTTTATAAGTATTACAGGCATCATGTGGTGGCTGATAATTATGGCTCAATCCGGCAATCTTTCGGAATCTTTCTCCTTCTGCATCGTGATCCATTTTCATTATGAGTATCGGGTTTTGTATTGCTTTAAAAGGAGGTTGAGGCAATAAGCTATTTTCTTTTTTGGCAACTACTATTTTTTTTATAAATGGAAATAAGATTAATTCTTCTTTTTTCA
>DATCKK010000280.1:0-4022 GCA_036562325.1 Cytophagaceae bacterium
TCCATATACTATACCAATACACTGGTTAAGAAACTGGCCGAGAGGGAAGAAAAGCTTATCGACTTGTATGCCAAAGGCTTGCAGTTCGCTGTAGACCCCGACAATAATGGGAACCTGACATTTCTCTTTCAGGAAATAATCGAAGCCAATAATTCCATTCCCGTTATTCTTACTGATGAATTTGAGAATCCGATCAGTGATAAGAACATAAGTTTTCCCAAAAAAGCTTCCGAAGCGGAAATTAAAGAGATATTGAAAAAAGAAATCCAGTTAATGAAAGCGGAACACGCTCCTATCGTAGTAGAATATGCCGGAATTAAAAATTATATTTTTTATAGAAACTCTTATCTGCTTACACAACTTGTTTATTACCCTTATATTCAATTAACAGTCATTGCCATTTTTGCCATTATTGCCTATCTGGCCTTCAGCTATTCAAGGAATGCCGAACAGAACAGAGTTTGGGTAGGACTTGCAAAAGAAACAGCTCATCAGTTAGGTACACCCCTTTCCTCACTTATGGCTTGGGTAGAATTGTTTAAAAGCAATCCCAATTACCAAAACGATGAGATAGTTGCCGAACTTGAAAAAGATGTAAACCGGCTTGAAATGATCACTTCCAGGTTTTCAAATATTGGCTCCGTTCCAATTCTGAATAATGAAAATATAGAATGCGCCATTACCACCGGAGTAAATTATCTCAGAAACCGGATATCGGACAAAATTGTATTTTCCATTGAGTCCGAGTTACCACCCGAGACAACGGCCAAAATCAATAAGCCTTTGTTTGACTGGGTAATTGAAAATATTTGTAAAAATGCGGCAGATGCTATAACCGGCCCCGGATTTATTAATATTAAAATCTCGGGAATTGCGGACAATAAAATAGCGATTGACATTTCCGATTCGGGCAAAGGAATTCCAAGGTCAAAAATAAGCGACGTATTCAAACCGGGCTACACTACCAAAAAGAGAGGTTGGGGACTGGGGTTGACTTTGGTAAAACGAATTGTAGAAAACTATCACAAAGGGAAAATTTTTGTTCTTTCATCAGAAGTTGGAAAAGGAACAACGTTCCGAATCATCATCAACAGATAAAGGCACTAACAACTCATTTAAAATGGAATGGAAAAACATATCCTGCCTATTCTGTCAAAGTTAAGTGATGAAGGTTTTAGAGTTTAGGTTTTCGAATTTTTGATTTTTCACTTTAGTAGGAATAATCCAATATTCAATTAAACTTATAAAACGATTTTATTTGTATTTTTTCCTTCTTATCTGAATTTTTAATCGGTTTATAGATTTATTGAAGTAAAATACTATAAAATATATTTTAACTTTTGCGAATGGTGATTTTAAAAATTACTTTTGCAGTTACAAAAATTAACTAATCTTAATTAGAAATTAAAAATGGCAAATATTGGGAAAATAACTCAGGTAATTGGGCCGGTGGTAGACGTGAGTTTCGAGGGCGAAAACGCCAAATTACCTAGAATCCTTGATGCGTTAGAAGTAACAAAAGCTAACGGTCAAAAAGTGGTCCTTGAGTGCCAACAGCACCTTGGAGAAGACAGAATCAGAACTATCGCGATGGACAGTACTGACGGTTTGACAAGAGGTGCTGAGGTAGTGGATTTAGGTTCACCTATTAAAATGCCTATAGGTGAAGACATCAAAGGACGTCTTTTCAATGTGGTTGGAGAAGCAATCGATGGTATTACTCAGCCAAAAGGAGACAAAGGTTTACCAATTCACAGACCAGCTCCAAAATTTGAAGACCTTTCTACTTCTAGCGAGGTATTATATACAGGTATAAAAGTTATCGACCTTCTTGAGCCTTATGTAAAAGGAGGTAAAATCGGTTTGTTCGGTGGTGCGGGTGTTGGTAAAACCGTGTTGATTCAGGAATTAATTAACAACATTGCTAAAGCTTATTCAGGTCTTTCTGTATTTGCCGGTGTGGGAGAGCGTACTCGTGAAGGAAACGACTTAATGCGTGAGATGATCGAAGCCGGTATCATTAAATACGGAGACAAATTCAAACACGGAATGGAAGAAGGCGAATGGGATCTTTCTTCTGTTGACCTGGAAGAACTTAAAGACTCTAAAGCAACCTTCGTATTCGGACAGATGAACGAGCCTCCTGGAGCACGTGCAAGAGTGGCTCTTTCAGGTTTGACTATCGCTGAATATTTCCGTGATGGTGATGGTTCAGGGCAAGGAAGAGATATTCTTTTCTTCATTGACAACATCTTCCGATTCACTCAGGCAGGATCTGAGGTATCCGCTCTTCTTGGTCGTATGCCTTCAGCGGTGGGTTACCAACCTACTCTGGCTACTGAGATGGGTGCTATGCAGGAAAGAATTACCTCAACTAAAAAAGGTTCTATCACTTCTGTACAGGCAGTTTACGTACCTGCGGACGACTTGACTGACCCTGCTCCTGCTACTACTTTCGCTCACCTTGATGCAACTACCGTACTTTCAAGAAAGATCGCCGAGCTTGGTATCTATCCTGCGGTAGACCCTCTGGATTCTACTTCCAGAATTCTAAGCAGAGATATTCTTGGTGACGAGCATTATGATTGTGCTCAGGCAGTAAAAGAAATCCTTCAAAGATATAAAGAATTACAAGACATCATTGCTATCCTTGGTATGGACGAGCTTTCAGAAGAAGATAAGCTGGTTGTACACAGAGCAAGAAGGGTACAAAGATTCTTATCTCAGCCTTTCCACGTTGCTGAGCAATTCACAGGATTAAAAGGTGCTCTTGTAAGTATTAAAGACACTATTAAAGGATTTAATATGATCCTTAATGGTGAACTAGATCACCTTCCTGAAGCAGCTTTCAACCTTGTAGGTACTATTGAAGACGCTATTGCGAAAGGTGAAAGATTACTTGCTGAAGCTAAATAAAACTAAAAACCAGAACAATGGCCTGAAAAACGGCCATTGTTTTTAATATTTATCCTATGCAGTTAGATGTATTGACCCCGGACAAAAAAGTATTTAGTGGTGAAGCGGTTGCTGTGAGATTTCCTGGAAGCGAGGGATCGTTTGAGGTCTTAAATAACCACGCTCCAATCATAAGTACACTGGACAAAGGATATGTATCCATTCGTACAGGTAGTGAGGAAAAGAAATTTCTGATAGATGGTGGTATCGTGGAAGTACTGAACAATAAAATTATTGTACTGGCAGAATCTGTTATTTCAGAATAATTCCCAACGAAAAAACTTTGCTAATTATCAATTAAGCTTTCATTCTTTGAAAGCTTTTTTCTTTTAAATGGCTTAGCTAATCGCCCGAAGGTTTTTACTACAATTCCCCAAAAAAACCTGAACTGGCCGAAAATTGCACCATAAAACAACAAAAAAACATAATAACTAGGGAAAACTGTTACCATCCAGATAAGGACTCTTGTATAATAAGGGGTTTGTTCCGTGATTCCGAGATAGGGAAATATAACTTTCTTAACTTGCAGAGCTGTAATACCAGTAAGCCCAAAAACAATAAAAATAATTACGATCTGCCAATTACTGGTAATACCCCATTTCTCTTTAAGTCTTTTCATTATCTTGTCTTATTTTCTTCTTTGCACAAAAGTAGGACAATATATCCTATAAATGAAATCCTATTCGTTGATATCCATCATTTCCAACCCTTTGAACTTTTGCCACTCTTTTGTTTCCGGCAACGGAGCAATGATTTCGGTCAGTTTTTTGGTAACAGGATGGCTGAACACTAATTTTCTTGCGTGAAGATTTATGCTTGCATCTTCATTCCGTAAGGGGAATCCGTATTTTACATCTCCCCGTATGGGACATCCCATAGAAGCCAGTTGTACTCTTATCTGATGGGGCCTTCCGGTTGCCGGACTTACTTCTAATGCATAATGATCATTTATTCCGGCAATTATCTTATAGGAAAGTTCAGCGCGTAAACTACCTCTAACTTCTTTTAGAAAGGCTTTTGAAAAATTCGTTTTCTGATTTTTCACCAACCAGTGAACTAGTGTATCC
>DATCKK010000281.1:0-2315 GCA_036562325.1 Cytophagaceae bacterium
GGCTCTCGGTGAATTTTGACTTTTTCATGACTTCCTTTCTTAAAGTTAGCAATTATTTTATATTTATAATCGCTACTGTTTTTGGGGGAGCTTTCATTTTAGTATTTAAGGTTGAAGTGTTATTCAATAAAAAAGGCTGGCTCCAAATTAGGAGTCAGCCTTTTTTTATTGACAGTTTTTTATTCAATTATTAGTTTTTTTACTAAAGTTTTATCGTTCGTTAGTATATTGATTGTATAAATACCTTTGGGATAGTTAGAGCATGGAATATGTAATTCTTCACGATTACCTTTTTCTTTATAAATAATTTCACCTAAGGAGTTGATCAGATTAATTTCATCAATATATAAATCTTTAAAAGAAATACTGATGGATTCTTTAGCCGGATTAGGATATATGGAAATATTATTCATTTCTTCCATGTTTTTCACTCCTGATACAGCTTCAATTCCGGGAGATGTTAATAAAGATTTTCTGGTTCCGGTTAAAACTGTTCTCATTAAATTTTTTTGTTCCAGTGTGAATAAGTTCATACAGGCATCATTGGTGTAATCCATGTAATTCATAAACATAACACCGTTTCCAGTACTGGTACAATTGTCTTTTTTAGGAAAAGATGGGCAATCGTAATTCTCTTCATATTGCAAAGGCGTATCTGATATTCCATCATCCTTACTGCAACCTACATTGCCCCAGATATGCTCAAGCCCCAGATAGTGTCCAACCTCATGGGTTGCTGTTCTTCCCAGGTTATAAGGGCTCTTGTTATGTACCCCAAAAGCATCCGGAGAGATAACAACACCATCTATATCATCGCCATGAGCCTCTGGGAAATAGGCGTATCCTAAGGTGTTGCCTTCAAGTCGGCCAACCCAAATATTTAAGTAATGATTGGGGTTCCAGGCATCGGTACCACCATAATAGTAGAATTTAATATCGTCTTCCTCATCCTCCGGAAATTCCTTAACATATGTTTTCCTATAAGTGATGCCTTTGGTTGGATTACCATTGGGATCTACGTTGGCAAGTTTAAATTCAATTTCGCAGTCAGCAGCAACAGATTTAAAAGCGGTAGGTGTTTTGTTTTTATCTGCATTGAGGCGCTTGAAATCTTCATTCAATACATTGATTTGAGACCGAATTCTTTCTTCGGACAAACTGTCTTTTATGTCTTTGTAGACTATATGTACCACTACAGGAATTACAAGTGTAGCGTTTGTTTTTTGTAACCGGTGGCTATCGTAAGTCCGCGCAACTTCATTAAATAAATTTTCTCTCTTGATTTTTAGAGAAGGGTTTTGTTGTTGCATGACCTCATTTTTTTCCGCCGTTAAGCATTTTCTCGTATGCTGGGCTTCAACTTGTGGGCTTAATAAGAGTGGTAATAATAATCCAATGAGGTAATTTTTTTTCATAGAATAATTAATAAATTAATTAGGGTAGTATTACGGTGATGGTCTTGCCTTAGTTTTTACCGGAATTTAAATTTTATTCACAATCCGAAGTTTTCTACATGATATTAAGGTAAAAAATATAGAATTCGGGGAGTGTACAATGACATCGCAGGTAGTGGGTTGGAAGTGTAATTAGTTGTTGTTTAGGTAATTGTTGGTTTTGTTTGGAGTTGTCTCTCGGATGAAATTTATTATCTATATTTGGCTTTGGTAAATCAAATAATAAACTATGGAAAGAAAAATTAACTATTACCTGTTTATTGTATTCATGCTGCTGATTTCCTGTGCAGGAAATCAGGAAAGCGTAGTACACCAAAAGGAGGTATCCATTATTCCCGAACCATTACACATGGAAGTTGGGGGAGGGGAATTTAAAATTACGGATGCAACTAAGATAATAGCAGAGAAAGGAAATGCAGAAGCAGTCCGAATAGCAATGCTTTTAGCGGATCGTTTAAATATTTCTGGTGGTTTTTCTATTAATGTGGAAGAGGGAATGCAGTCTCCCTCCAATGCTATCTTTTTTACAACAAATGAGACAGATCGATCTCTGGGGGAAGAAGGATATTCCTTATCGGTGAATAAGGATGCAGTAGTGGTAAAAGCACTTAAGCCTGCCGGTTTATTTTATGGCCTTCAATCTTTGTATCAGTTATTGCCACCTGAAATTGAAAGCCCGGTTAAGGTAGACAATGTTAATTGGGCTTTACCTTCCATAGAAGTGACAGACACTCCGAGGTATTCATGGCGAGGATTGCATCTGGACGTATCAAGACATTTTATGCCGGTAGAGTTTATCAAAAAGTATATTGATAACATGGCGATGCATAAACTAAATACCTTTCACTGGCACCTTACGGA
>DATCKK010000301.1:0-5505 GCA_036562325.1 Cytophagaceae bacterium
GGACATGGATTTGCGATGGGATTATTTTATTTATCAATTTCTTATTTTGATATTCATCTTTTCAATTTCTCCGCTTCATGCTCAAAGAAATATTATTTCATTTCCTGTCAATACGCTACCCGAAGCAAACTTTATTTATTATTCAGATTATCTGGCCTATATAAACCCTGCCGGGGTGAGGTTACAAAGTCAATATAGCATTAATGCAAAAGTTGGAAGTTATTCAGGAATAAGGAAAAATATATCCGAATATTACCTGGATGTTTGGTGGCAACCTAAAGATACCACCCGACTTGCTTTTGGGCTTCAATTTTATAATAACAATCAGGGGGAGTTTATACATTTTACTCAGGCTAAATGGATTACACGTTATTCGATTTATCTTAATAAAGATATCCGGGTAATTCCGGCTGTTGGAATAGGTTTAATGAATTATGCTTTTGAAGGCAACAGTTACAGTGCAGGAGGCTCTTCTATTGTCCCAGATTTAGACCTGGGGGTTTCTCTTCAATCAAAAAAGTGGAATATAGGAATATCTGCTTTACACTTAATTGATAAAAAGCTACAACCCATGTCAGCTACTTTCGATAAAAATAATTTGCTGAATTTTTATTTAAGCAGGGTTTCTTATTTAGGAAGTAGTGATTATACTCTTAAATATATGTTCGTGACAAGCTATAACAGAAAAACGCATAACTTGCATCACGATCTTACAATGGAACTGGTTCATAGAAATACGATTAAAGCTATTATTTTACTTTACCACGGCAAGGTTTTGGGGATGGGAGTGGGAATGCAGGAGTTGGATACGCCTTTGGGACGGGTGGGTATGAATTTTATATATAGCGTTGCGGTTTCCGGCCGCTATCTGACTCAGACCAATCGATATGAAATAGGAATTTCATATCGGTTTGGAAAAAAGGTTACTTAATAGGGGAGGTTTTCGGTAATTACTTAGGAGGAAAAAGGGAAACGAGTTATGAGATTAGTTTATCTGATTATTTTACTTACTTTTCAAACGTTATGTACTTATGCTCAGGATTTTAGTTGGGATGAGAGTAGTGCGTCCAAAGCTCATAAGGTAATTTTCCCTGAAGACCTGACAATAAATCTTCCTGATACCGGCACTTACCAAATCGGATATTTTATATATGATGAAAGTACCTCAAGCTTTGTCAATGTTGGCCAGGCAGCTTACATTCCCGGAAAAGAAGTATCGATAGAATTGGGTTATGACCCGGCAGGTGTTACCGGATATAAAGTGGGCGACCGTTTTATTACCCTTATCCGAAATAATGCTAATTCCCAAACGTATGGTGTTGAGTTCAGTTATCTGGACGATAAAAAGTGGTTTGCTCTTAATGGCATCTCTTATGTATCAGGAGTTATAACAAGTACATGGAGAGATTTTTTGGATAATCGGTTTTATTTCTGCAAAACAGAACCTCCGGTAGCTCTTCATATACCTTACGGCCTGAAGCCAAGTATTTATTATACAAACGATATTGTAATCGATACTTCCGGAGATTATCCTGTATTATTATTTTCCGAAATGGGGCCGACAGCAGGTACTATTCAGATGTTTACTCACGGGATCACTTATAAACAGACTTTATATGCATTTATACTTAAAGAATTTCCGGAAGGAAAGTTAAACAAGACATATTCCATTTGTCCTGGGGAAATCATTATTATTCCCGAATACGAAGATACTCTCAGAAGAACTCCTGTTGCTGATGGTTCTTATACATTGCTGGCAGAGGGAAAATATTTGTTTGATGTGGTATATGAAAAATATGGTTGCCGAACTAAAGATACCATCATAGTTACTGCGCCTTCAGAGCCTTGTGAAAAGTATAACTATCCGGAAGTAATCAATCCGGAGTATGGTAGTGAAATAGTATTTCCTGAAGCCGGTGGCCTGACGATTTTAAATGCGGCATTGGAAAAGGTTCATCAATTTAAAACTCCTGCTATTTGGAATGGGACAGACAGTAATGGCAACTTATTACCTGTCGGCATTTATTATATAGTACATGAGAATGGTTATATGCATTCGATAAGTATTATTTACTGAAATAAACAAGAGTACGGATGAAAGATCATGAGCTGGTAAAATATATTAAATCCGGTGATAAGGAAAAAGCTATTGCTGAACTCTATAAAACGTATTTCCCTTTGGTAAGAAAGATTATTTTTTCACGGGGAGGAAATAAGGAGGATGCCAAAGATATATTTCAGGAAGCCGTATTGAAGTTATATTTGCGGGTAATGGAGGGAAAGCTGCGAGAGGAAGGGGCTAATCTGGGGGGATTTATTATTCATGTGTCTCAGAATTGCTGGATAGATAAAGTAAGAAAAGATAAAAGGCTTACTTTTACAGAAGAGTTTCATGATCTGCCATCCATGTATAGTAATTCGGATAGCTCCTTGTTGTTATTTATCAAGAGTGAAAAAAACAAAATGATCGATGAGGTATTGTCCTCTATTGGAGAAAAATGCCAGGAACTTTTGCGGCAGGTAATTTTTTTCAATCTTTCCATGAAAGAGATTGCGGTAAATCTTGGATTTAAAAATGAAGAGTCTGCCAAAACACAGCATTACAAATGCAAACAAAAATTAATAGCAGCTTATAGAGATAATCAGTTTTTAAAAGAAGTCTTAAGGAGCGAAAGTTATGAATGAACTGAAAAATATAGAACTTATAACGAACTATGAGAGGGGTGAGCTGAGTGAGGCCGAGAGAAGCGCATTCCATCAAAGACTTCAATCGGATACTGATTTCAATAATCTTTATCAGGATTATTTGCAGTCGGTAAACCTCTTAAAAATTAAGGAGCTTTGTGACGTTCATAAAGAACTGGAAAAGTACGACTACAATGGAGGCAATTTTTTTAGCAATAATAAACAAACCATTGCTGTTTCTTTTGCAGGTATTATGTTAGCAGGTGCTTTGGCTTTTTACTTTTTGAAACCTTCGGATAATCCTAAAGAGTCTATACATTCTGCTTCTTCTTTAATTTATGGAGATGAAACAGAAGATAACATCGTCAATACTATTCCTGCTATTGAACCAGCTAATGTATCATCCGGAATTACAGCTATACAACCGAAAACAATCAGCAGGCCTAAGGAAGAGGTTATAAATGACCTACAGTTAATACTTGACACAATACAAGCTGTTGTAGATAATTCAGAAATTGATATTGAGCCCGATCCAATAAATGTAAATGAAGAAGATTATAATGTTGTTACACCTAAATTTGATTGTACTACGGACAATATCCGGCTGGAATATGAGACAGATCCTTCCTGCAAAGATATAGCTACGGGTTCAATTAATATAAAAAGAGTAATAGGGAAGGCTTCTTCTTATTCTATTACAATGAGCGGGAAGGACAGCTATAAAAACAGTGCAAGGTTTACTGGGCTTTCCGGTGGGGTGCATACTATCATTATCTCTGACAATAACAATTGTGTTAACAATTATTCAATTGAGTTAAAGAGTATAGAATGCGCTGATCCGTTTGCAGATAATACTTCTAAAGAATCTTCTGATTTTATATTATACCTTCCTGGAGAAACATGGAAAATACCCATGGAAGCGGAAACACAGTTAGTGGAAATAAAAAACCAGCAAGGTATCCTTGTTTACCAGAAAACAATTTCGATGTCTGATTCAGAAGAATGGAATGGACATGGTATGAATGGTAATCCATTATCATCCGGTATTTATTATTATACTATCAAAGGATTTAATAATTCGAAGGTAAGGACAGGAACAATTACTATTGTCAATTATTAAGAAGGATATTATCCTTGTTGAAGTTTATTGCTCTGGTTTGCAGGCGTTAAGTTAATTGCTTGTTTAAATATTTTTTGCTTTGGCGAGCATGAATAATTTGAATAAACAATTAACTTTGACGAAAGTCTTAGCTATGAGAAAAATTGTTTTGGATTTAGCAGTAACTCTTGACGGATATATTGAAGGCCCTAATGGCGAAATTGACTGGTGTATATTAGATGAAAATATGGGGTTTGATCAATTCCTTTCCGGAATTGATACAATTTTTTATGGAAGGGTAAGCTACGATATGTGGGGCAACTTTCAGCCAGATCCAACTGCAAGTGAAACAGAGAAGAATCTATGGTCGGCGGTTCATTCTAAAAAGAAATATGTTTTTTCCAGTCATCCCAAACACGACAATAATGCTACTTATATAACTTCTGATATAGCGGAAAAGGTAGCCGAAATACAAAAGCAGGAAGGCAGGGATATATGGCTATATGGTGGGGCAATGCTTATAAAAACATTTATAAACCTTGGATTGATTGATGTTTATAGAATTTCGGTTCACCCAATTGTTTTGGGAAAAGGTAAGCCTTTATTTGAAAATCTGAAAGACAGAGTTCACCTTCAGTTAATAGAAGTAAATAAGTTTAGTTCAGGAGTCGTACAACTTATCTATCAAAAGCAAAAATAAGCTATGCAGATGCCGGGTTGCTTATATGTAATTTGGTATCCTCAATACTGATTCATCAAGATAAAAGTATTTTATTAGGCGACTACTTCGTTTGAAATTTCTTCTTTTTTAATTTTTTTATTACCAACTATAAATCCAAAAATGCCTCCACAGATACCCCCAATAATATGAGTGAATTGTGAAATGGAATCTTCGTTAAGTCCTTGCATAACTTCTTTTCCAATGTATAGAATAAAAACCAAAATAAAAGTAAGAGGAATCTGGCCTTGCCTGAAATTGACAAAAGAACTGAGAATGATAAACATAAATACAATTCCACTTGCCCCTAATAAGGCAGTATCCGAAAATAGAATATTCAATACCCCGGTAACTATGGCTGTTATCAACATCATGGCCAGGAGATTTAAGGAACCGTATTTTTCTTCCAATATAGGGCCAATAACCAGGATCAATGATAGGTTGCCAAACAGATGTAGCCAGTTGGCATGTCCTAAACTATGGCTTACTATCCGGAAATAATCCATTGGATTGGTTTTTTCAAATGCAGGAAAAACCATAAAGGCCTGTGCGAATACACCAATGGGCTTTTCCGGTTCAACACCCTGGGTAATCAATAAAACAGTGGTACACAGAAATGTAAATGTTAATATTACCGGTGAATTATAAGTTACTTTCAAGGTTCTGTTATTTAATGATTTAACTTTTTAAATTAGAGGTATAGGAATAGCCATAACCTTATTCCCAATTGAGTCACTGACTATCAATTTTTTGAAAAGTCAATTTTTCTGATGTAATTTAATTATATTTTTTAAAACGGAGTTATTTATGAAACAGATTTCCTTTCTCAGAAAGCAGGCTTTATCTTTCCCGGAAACCACGGAAGAACCTCATTTTGAAAAAACTTCTTTCCGGGTAAAAAAGAAAATTTTTGCCAGCTATGATGAGAAAAACAACATTGCCTGTCTTAAACTTTCCGAAATGGATCAGGATCTGTTTTCTCGCATTGACCGCACTGTTATCT
>DATCKK010000304.1:0-7905 GCA_036562325.1 Cytophagaceae bacterium
ATCGCATACAGCCTTGGCAATTTCTGCACTTATTCCAGATTTAACTTAAAAGGTGAAAACGGAATAGCTCCTATTGTAAAAGTGTATACCAATTCCGAAGGCGAATTTCTGGAAGGACAAATTTTCCCTATTGTTCAATTAGGAGAAGGAGGCCCTGTGCCTGATGATCAAAAAAGAGTTATATTTAAAATGAAAGAACTTACGGAAACAGATTTTCCGGAAGCAAAAATTACCATTACCGAATCAGGGAAAATACTTTTAAAAAAATAAATTGGCCTACAAAGAAAAACATATTGAGAAAATCTATTACACTATAGGTGAAGTAGCTGCTATGTTTAAAGTAGCTCCTTCACTTATCCGCTTTTGGGAGCAGGAGTTTGATATCATCAGACCCAAGAAAAACAAGAAGGGTAACCGACAATTCACTAAAGACGATATCGAGGATGTACGTCTGGTTTATCACCTGGTAAAAGAGAAAGGGTATACTTTGCAAGGAGCAAAGGAAATGATAAAAATGAATAAACATAAAGTGAAGGAAAACATGGACATGATTAAGTCCCTGCAAAAAGTGAAAGCATTTTTAATTGAATTAAGGAATAATCTGCCCAATTAAAATCTGAAACCCTCAACTCTACACTACCAGCAACCTGTTCTATAGCCCTTCTCTCAATTTGTTAAAAGTTTAACCAGCACAGTGAAAATCCTTTAGCGGAATAAATTTTAATAGCGATTCTATCAGAGTTTCATTTTGGCTTTGCGAATTGATTTTTTTCAACCGATATTTAAACAAAATTTTTACGACTTATCAATTGGCATTCTTGCCTTTCAAACAGCATGGAGAATAATCTTTTATACGAAGTAGCTATAGGCATGCTACCTAAGGTCGGCGCTCATTTGACCCGACAACTTATCAGCTATTCGGGTTCGGCTGAACAAGTCTTTAAACAGAGTAAAGGCAAGCTTTTAAAAATACCGGGTATTGGTGAAACATTAGCCAATAATATTATCAATCAAAGTATATTATCCAAAGCAGAAAAAGAGATTGCTTTAGCAGAAAAGAACAATGCAACCATACTTTTTTATACTCATAAAAATTTTCCTGAGCGACTCAAGCATATACCCGACGCTCCTACCTTGCTTTATTACAAAGGCAACGCAGATTTAAATGCTAAAAAAACAATAAGCATCGTTGGTACAAGGCAAGCTACTTCCTATGGCAAAGAGTTTGTAGAAAGGCTCCTCCACGATCTGTCCCGACATCAATTGGTTGTGATAAGCGGATTAGCCTATGGAATCGATATTACAGCACACAAAGCAGCGCTTACTTCTAATTTGCCAACAATTGGGGTGATGGCTTCCGGAATAGATATTATATATCCCTCTGCACATAAAGAAACGGCTGGCAAAATGCTTTCCAATGGTGGTTTACTTACTGAATATCCATTTCAAACCAAGCCTGATGCGCCCCGTTTTCCGGCCCGAAACAGGATCATCGCAGGCTTGTCGGATGCAATAATTGTAATAGAAGCAGCCAGCAAAGGAGGTGCATTGATCACCGCAGAAATCGGGAATAGCTATAACAAAGAAGTTTTTGCCCTCCCGGGAAATATTGGTAATAAATATTCGGAAGGATGTAATTTACTTATTCGAAATCACAAAGCTCATATTTTAACCAAAGCCGAAGATATTGAATACATCATGAACTGGGCAGTAGCTTCCGAGTCCGAAACTTCCTCAGCGTCTGAGCTTTGCCTTAATAACCTAAACCCGGAAGAGCAACAACTGGTTATATTACTGAAATCAGGTGAAGGGATACAAATAGATGAATTAAGCTGGAAATCACAAATACCTGTAAGTAAGCTTGCATCTATCCTCTTAAATCTGGAATTTCAAGGAATAGTAAAAGCAATGCCTGGAAAAAAATTCAAGCTTGCTTCACCATAAACATGTTTGGATGGAATTGAATTATTACCAACTTCTTGGAGTAAGCCCTTTAGCAAGCAACGAAGAAATAAAGTCAGCTTTCAAAAAACTAGCTAAGAAATATCATCCTGATAAAAACCCTGGTAATGTTCAATACGAAGAATATTTTAAAAAAATCAACGAAGCCTATCAGACTTTATCAGACAGTCATAAAAGATCTGTTTATGATTTTAAACTAAAATATTATACTACTAATACCCAATACTCCACTTACACAACCAACGCTACTTCCTATAGCAGAACAGGTAATACTGGCTATCGTCCTCCTAAGAAGAAGAATAAGAGGAAAAAGACAATGTATACACCTGTTTACAAACGATCCACACTCATAAAGTTCTATATCTTCAGTATAACTTTTGTATTGTTTCTATCCTTCGGCGGTTATTGGTTTTATAAATTCATGAATAAATATGCCGCCGAGCAACTATATAAAGAAGGCCTTGCATTAGAAAATATTCAGGACTATAAAGGGGCGATGATAAAATATACAGAAGCCATCGCTTATATGGAGGAACTTCCACAGCCTTATGCAAGAAGAGCTCAGTTAAGAATGAAGTTCTATCACGATTATGCAGGAGCCTGTAAGGATTTTGAGAAAGCCATTCAGCTTGGTGCACAAAGCTCTTTCGAGTTATTCTTCAACAAAGCCAAATGCGGTATTCAGCTTAAAAAGTATGATATAGCATTAAAAGACCTGGAAGCAGCAATTCAGATTGATCCACTTTCCGACTCTGCTAATTTTTATAAAGCAGAAGTACTCAACTTTGCTTTAAACAATTACACAGAAGCCATCAATGAATATTCTAAAGTGATAGAAATTAATCCTGATTTTGAAGATGCCTGGTTTGGCAGAGCAATCTCTAAACAAAGCATTAGAAACTATGCCGGCAGTATAGATGATTTTACCCATTTATTGAGTATCACAGATGACAAAGGCCATATTTATTACTATCGCGCTTTTTCCAAATTAGGTATCAGCGATACCTTGGGGGCATGTAATGATTTTGCACTTTCACTATTAAATGGATTCCAAGAAGCGGAAAAACCTTCACAGTTACTTTGTATACCTTTCAACACTAACTCTCTCCACTCAAATAGTACTACTTTGTCAAAGCCTTAAAAAGCATTCAACTTTCTTTATCTTTTTATCTTTTATAAAAAATCCAAAATTAACACCTCTAGTAGAAATAAAATTATACGAAAAATAAGGAAGTTTTTCCCTTTTAATTGTTAGTAGTAAGAAAGGGTAAAAACAATGAGAAGTACAAGTGTTGTAATACTGCTGCTGGTATTATTGGCCTGCGGGAAAAAAGATACATCCGTTGACGACAACAAAGAGAATTCAGGAAAAACAGTTTTAAGCTTTTTTACAAAACCGGAAGCCGAATACATCGACAGTATCCGTATAGATAGTTTTTTCATAAAATATCCGGAGTTCACTACCTATAAAAATAAATTAAAAAAATTCTACAGTAGAAGAAATTATGAATTAGCATGGTCACACAAAGGAGAATTTCTTCCTCAGGCTGATATGCTCATCAACCTTATTCAATATGCTGATCTGGAAGGAATAGATAGCTGTTTCACTTCTTCCAAATACATCAGAGAACAACTCCTTACCGCTAAAACTACTACCATTAAAAGTCCGAAAGCCAAAGGGCTAAGACAAGAATTGGATTTATTACTATCAGCTAACTATTTCAAATATGCAAGTAACATCTGGAAAGGCAAAGTGTATCCACAAGCGCAAAACCTGGAATGGTATGTAGAGATGAAAAAGATTAAATATGGAAAGACACTAGACTCCATCCTTTCTGCACATCATGAGATAAATCCATTCACTTTATATGAGCCACTGCATGAACATTATAAAAAACTTAAAAAGGAACTTATAAGATATAAACTAATAGAAGAAGCTGGTGGTTGGCCGGAGTTAAAGCCTTCAAAAAACATACTACAATCTGGTGATACAGTTTCAGAGGTAAAGCAATTGAAAAGAAACCTGTATATCATGGGAGATTATAAAGGAGATACTTCCTCCACTGTATTTAGCAATGAATTAAAAAATGCAGTTAAGCAATTTCAGAAAAGACATGGATTAAACCCGGATGGAGTTGTAAATGAAAAAACGCTGGAAGCATTGAATATACCGGTAAGCAGTAGAATTGAGCAAATCATTATCAATATGGAACGATGGCGATGGATACCGCAACAACTACCCGAAAATTATTTATTGGTAAATATCCCGGACTACAAACTAAAAATTATTGAGCATGGAAAAACAGTTGATGAAATGCGTGTGATTGTGGGAGATAAAGCTACATTAACTCCTGTTTTTAATGATGAAATCGAATACATTGTATTTAACCCGTACTGGCATATTCCTGAATCAATTGCTTTGGAAGAAATTGCTCCACGCCTGAATGAAGATGAAAATTATCTTATATCAGAAGGCATTGAAATATTTCCTAAAGATAACAGCGACAGCCTTATAGACCCCGCTACTATTACTTGGGATTCAGTCACCGTTGATACATTTCCTTATTACTTTAAGCAAAAACCCGGGCCAAAAAATCCTTTAGGCAGAGTAAAATTTATTTTTCCCAACGCTTTCAGTGTATACCTTCATGACACACCGGGCCAACATTTATTTGACGAAAAACAAAGAGGATTTAGCCACGGATGCATCCGGGTAGAAGCTGCAATTAAGCTTGCCCAATACTTACTGTCTGAAAATGAAGACTGGAACCGGAAAAAGATAGAATCTGTACTAAAATCAGAAAAAGAAAAATCGATCCGATTATCGAAGAAAATGCCGGTTTATATAGTTTACTTTACCTCATGGACAGACGAAAACGGACTATTAAATTTTCGCAATGATATATATCAACATGACACAAAACTTTCACGCATTTTTTTCGAAAAATAAAATCCAATTTTTGCCGAAAACGTTTAAGTTAATATTCAATTACTAGGGAATGAACATATAAATACCCGGCAAATGAATTCAACCAGTTCGCTATCTTTCTTTTTTTCATGTTGTATTTGGATACTATTCAGTTGTAAGGAGAGTAAAGTCCATATAGATCTGGATACCAACAACACAATGCCATCAATCGGTATTGAAAGTACTGATAGTTTAAGCATTGCAGATTATTTCTTATTACATCCACAAGACAGCTTTTACAAATCTTTAACATTTCAATTTTACAAACAAAGAAACTTCCTTTTAGGGTGGTCAAATAAAGGGATTTTCATTCCACAAGCAGTAATGCTTCTTAATAATATCGACAATGCCAATGAAGATGGCTTACCTGTTGAAAGATATAACAACAAGGCCTTGTGGGATCTTTATCTACGTGCCTCTGACACCTCGCCGGGAGATTTTGTGGAACAGGCTAAATTAAGAGAGGATCTTGACATAGCCCTTACTATCGCCTTTTTTAATTATTCCAAAGATATATGGCAGGGAATTATCTGCCCCAAAGAAGCAAGCTGGTTTACAGATACCAAAGAAGTTGATTATGTAAACACACTTTCTAAAATATTAAATGAAGAAAACAGCTCTCATCCCTTTGAAAGCCATAAACCTTTAAACAAAGAATACAAAGCATTAAAAAATGCCTTAATGAAATACAGAACTATCGCCAAAGAAGGAGGATGGCCCACCATAGATTGGGGAGAAACCAAAAAGATTATGAAAGGCGATACCTCTTCATTAATCCCTGCAATAAGGAAAACCCTTTTTGTTATGGGCGATTTACCGGTTTACTCCGTAGACTCTGTGTATGACAATGCTCTGGAAGAAGCAGTAAAAGCGTTTCAAAAAAGACATGGACTGGAAGAAGACGGGGTTATTGCCGATAAAACAATACAGGCTATGAGTGTTACCGTTTCTGACCGTATCAAGCAAATTGTGATAAATATGGAACGATGGCGGTGGATACCCGCCATAGAGAAAGGAGCTTATTTACTAATCAATATTCCTGAGTATGCATTACATGTCTATAACGAAGATACTTTGGAATGGTCAATGGATATAATAGTAGGAAAGTCCGCAACATCCACTCCGATTTTTAACGGCAATCTTCAATATGTGGTCTTTAATCCATCCTGGTCAGTACCTAACAACATTGCTGTAAATGAAATTCTGCCACTACAAAAAAAGGATAATACCTATCTGCAATCGCATGGATTGAAAATGTACTTTGGATATTATAGCACCGTGGAGGTAAACCCCAATGAAATAGAATGGGAAAAATTAAATGAAAAAAACTTTAATTACCGGTTCGTCCAACCACCGGGAAAAGACAATCCATTAGGTAAAGTTAAATTTCTCTTTCCCAATAGTTACGAAGTTTATCTGCATGATACCAATACACAATATCTTTTTGAAAGATCTGAAAGAGGCTTCAGCCATGGTTGTGTTCGACTGAGCGAACCCATGAAATTAGCCGAATATGTATTGCAGAGAGACTCTTTATGGAATGAAAAAGAGATTAAGAATTTATTGGACAAAGGAGAAGAAAAATACCTTAAACTAAAAACGCCTTTACCTGTCTACCTGGTTTACTTTACCACCTGGCAGGATCAAAATGGTACTCTTCATTTCCGTGAAGACATCTATGGCCATGACAAAAATCTGGGAGAAACCTTGTTTTCTCTTTCTAACCAACAACCTTTATAGTAAAAGTTTCTTTTTCACAGGACCCTAAGCCTTAACTTTCACCATTTTTAAAACTCACTATAACCCCGGTTATTTATTCCCTGATCCAGAGCTGAATTCTTTTCTGCCAATATGTCATACTTTATAATTTTAATTTATTATCTTTGCCTAATAACAGAAAAGCGATGAAACAACGAGTTAATGATATTGGGATACTGCCGACTGAGGAAGAAAAAGCAGCATGCGAAGTTCCCAGAATTTCTGTAGAACAAAATACCGGAAAAAAAAGAAAGTTATACATTGAAAGCTATGGCTGCCAGATGAACTTCTCTGACAGTGAAATAGTTACATCTATAATGCAGGATAACGGGTTTGATACTACGTCAAACATAGAAAATGCCGATGTTATATTTTTAAATACCTGCTCCATACGGGACAATGCTGAACAAAAAGTAAGAAACCGGCTGGTACACTTTAACGCAGTTAAAAAGAAAAAACCTTCCTTAATGATTGGGGTATTGGGATGTATGGCAGAAAGGCTCAAATCTAAATTGCTGGAAGAAGAAAAGATCGTTGATTTGGTTATTGGCCCTGACGCATATAGAGATCTCCCTAACCTTATTTCAGAAGCCGACGAAGGAAATAAAGCAGTAAATGTATTTCTCTCCAGGGAAGAAACTTATGCTGATATAAGTCCTGTCCGACTGAACAGTAATGGAGTGAGTGCATTCATTTCCATTATGAGAGGTTGCGACAATATGTGCTCTTTCTGTGTAGTTCCTTTTACCAGAGGAAGAGAGAGAAGCAGAGACCCATATTCCATTCTCAAGGAAGCACAGGATTTAATCAATGAAGGATACAAAGAAGTAACCCTTTTGGGACAAAACGTAGACTCTTATAAATGGGAGTCTGAAGACAAATCTGAAAAAGTAAACTTTGCCCAACTATTGGAGCGGGTTGCTTTGTTAAGTCCTGATTTAAGGGTACGATTTTCTACTTCACATCCCAAAGACATTACCGATGAGGTTCTTTATACTATGAAAAAGTATGAGAACATCTGCAAATACATACATCTTCCGGCTCAAAGCGGCAACACCCGTATACTTGAGAAAATGAACCGGACCTATACGCGTGAATGGTACATTGAGCGAATTGATGCTATCAGAAGAATCATCGGAGAAGACTGTGGTATATCCACCGATATGATTGCAGGTTTCTGCTCTGAAACTGAAGAAGAGCATCAGGATACTTTATCC
>DATCKK010000338.1:0-15342 GCA_036562325.1 Cytophagaceae bacterium
ATCATACCCTTGCCCATAATGCTATTGCCCGTCTGGAGGTCGAAAAAGAAATTTATCATATCGGATTAAAAGGTGAAATTTTTGTATACTCTGTGACTATTGCTAATACCGATTATGTAAAGGATAAAGAAATTCTTCTTAATAGCGAACAATGGTACGATCATGCAAAGAAAACTTTTACGATAAAGCCTTCTACCATAAAAGTACAACAATCTGATTTTGATGTAAAAGGCTATTTTACTTTTGGCGATTCCCGGTATATAGACCTTACCGTTGATGGCAAGAAAGGCAATATACAAACCTTGCTTTCTCTGCTTCCGGGAAGTTATAATAATCTTAAAGAATACAATAGTAAAGGCCAGGTGTACTTTACTGCTACTATTAAAGGAGACATAGGTACAAAAACCAACCCGGCAATTAATGTCAGTTTTGGATTTTCAGACGCTTCCCTAACTAATCCTACCTTTGGAGAGTCAATTGAAAATGCATTTCTGACAGGAACCTTTTCCAATGGAGCTTCCAGAAATACCAGTACATCAGAACTCTCATTAAAAAACTTTAAAGCGAAGTTCAAAGACAAATCGTTCAAGGGAAATTTCCTTATTCGTAATCTGGATCATCCATATGTAGAACTTGACCTTAGTGGAGCAATTGATATAGAATCCTTGCTGAAATTTTACCCGTTAAGCAATGTTTCGAATGCTAAAGGTTCAATAGATGCAGATATTCAATTTAAAGGTGTTTTAGATCATGTGCGTGATAAACGAAATGATCTGATTCATGCTTCCGGTGAAATGGAAGTTAAAGATGTAAGCTTTACTTTGAAAGATGTACCTTATTCATTTAAAGGACTTAACGGAGTATTTTTGTTTAATAAAAACGATGTAGCTATATCCGGCTTTACCGGTAAAGTAGGAGTATCTGACTTTGTTGTTGAAGGATTTTTTAAAAATGTTATTTCTTATTTATTGATAGATGGCCAATCCATATTAGTAGATGCTGAGTTAACATCCAATTATATTGATATTAATGAGTTGATGAAATATTCATCTTCAGAGAAACAAAAAGAGGGCAGGAGTGGGAGTGGAGAATTTCCTTATATGGATGGAATTGATATAAATCTTAATTGTAATATAAAACATTTAAGCTTTGACAGATTTCAACCTAAAAATATTAAGGGAAGGGTTAGGTTTAATCAGCCATACCTGGAGTTGCAAAAAGTTTCATTCAATATTGCCGGAGGAAGTATTTATGCAAATACTTATGTTACTTTTAAGTCGCCTGATAAGATACCAACTGCGTTAACTACCAATTTTTCAAACTTGCGTGTAGACAGTATATTTTATGTAACTGATAACTTTGGCCAGGACTTTTTGACCAATAAGCATTTGAAAGGAGACCTTTCCGGCAGTTTGAACCTGTTTTTTGTCTTAACTTCCAGTTTGGATATCCAACCAGCCTCTATTGCTGCTGATGCAGATTTCTTAATATCCAACGGGCAGCTTAATAACTTTGAACCAATGAAAAAGCTTTCCCGATTTGTAGAAGAAAAAGAACTGGAGAATATCCGGTTTTCAGAATTGAAGAATAAGATATATATAAAGGATGAAGTTATCACGATTCCGGAAATGGAGATCAAAAGTAATGTATCTAATATTTCCGTATCCGGCACTCATACTTTCAACAATCAAATGGATTATAAACTTGTAGTTCCCCTGAAGAATTTCAAGAAAGCCAAACAGGATAAAGACGAAGCGTTTGGTGCCATTGAGGTCACTAATACAGGGTCTAGCAATATCTTCCTTAGTATTAAAGGCGATAGCGATAATTTTAAAATCAGTTATGATAGCCGGAGAACTAAAGAAAAGATTAAAGAAGATTTGAAGAAAGAGAAAGAAGAGTTCAAGGCATTGTTTAAAAAGAGACAACAAGATGAATTAATTCATCATCAAAGTGAAGAAGAAAATCGGGACTACGAAGAATCGGATTTTTTTGACTTTTAACTATAGTTATTTTTTATATTTCTTTTGCCCGACTTATTCTTAAAGCATTATATTGCATTCAATATTCATAAGAATATAACATACTAACTCACACTAATATTTAAGTAGAATAGGCGTTCAACTAACGTTTATTTTTAAATAATAATTTGTAAGTTTTCTCTTTAAAGATAAAAGCATGAATCAGTATGTTATATAAATGATTTGCTTAGTTTATTTAAAAATACATTTAATATATAGTTTTACTGAGCAAGATATCCCCCGTCTATATTATAGTAAGAACCTGTTACAAAAGAAGCTTTATCTGAATTTAGCCATAGAGCCAGTTCTGCAACTTCTTCCGGTTCGCCAAGCCTTCCGATAGGGTGAAGTCCAACTAATGAATTTATGGTTGCATCATCCAGTGTTTTATATATTAATGGCGTTGATATATAACCAGGGCCAATGGAGTTGATTCGAATTTTTTTATCGGCATATTCCAGCGCTGCTGTTTTGGTGAGCCCTACTACGCCATGTTTGGCGGCAACATAGGCAGATAAATTTTTAGTTCCGGCTGAGCCCAGTATCGATGCAATGTTTACGATACTTCCACCTCCTGAAGATAATAAGGCTGGAATTTGATAGTGCATGCCATAAAATACTCCGGAGAGATTAATGGCAATAACATTGTTCCATTCATCGATAGGGTAATCGGCGACTTCCTTTAACGGCCCGCCTATACCGGCATTGTTAACAGCTATATGCAAAGCGTTAAATTGCTTTAATGTCTGTTCTACCAGATTTTGATTGTCGATGGGCTTGGATGTATCTGCTTTTATAAAAATAGCATGGCCATCTTGGGATTTTATTTTTTCTACCGTTTCATTTCCGCCCTTTTCGTCAATATCAGAAACAATAACTCTGGCGCCATGGGCGGCATACAATATAGATATAGCTCTTCCTATGCCTGATCCTCCACCGGTAACTATTGCAACTTTTTTTTCAAGTAGTTTCATATAAGATTTATATTTATTAACTATTGGTGATTATAGAACTATGAATTATAAGAATTTATATTTTGATCACTCGTGTAATATTTTCCACCCTGCTATCCAATTGTAATTATATTTTACTGTCAGCTGCATTAATAGTAGTTGCATGCTTTCTAAGGTTCGGCTAATAGTGAGATCGCCCGCTATGATAGAGTTAAAGCCACTTAATTGTACCAGTTCCGATACTGTCCTTAATGACTCTTCATTATCACCTGCAACGAAAGAATCAACTTGTTTTCCATTAATTACCGGATTTGAAAAGTCTGCTGCAAAAGTTGTGTTAAATGCTTTTACTATTAGGGAATCAGGCAATCGTTTTTGTAACTCTTCAGCAGCACTGATTCCTGGTGTTGTTACTAATTGTGTCAACTGTTCATTAACCGGATTGGAAATACTAATAACAATCTTACCTTTAGCCATATCGTGAATATCCTGTGCTATTTCTGCTTCAGCAGGAAATGGGACAGCGAGAATGAATATGTCGGGCTGCCAGGGTGTTTTATTGAAAGAATGTATAACATCTACCTTGGCATTGGGGTTGGCCGATAAAAGTTCAGACTTAAACCGGTGAAGCCTTTCCGCGTTTGGGGCTGTTAGCAATAAATGATAAGGGCCTTTAGCGAGACTTTTTGAAATGGCATTCCCCATACGCCCACTTGCACCGAATATTGCTATAGTATGTTTTATATTCATATATTATTTCAACTGATTGCAACAGTGCCAATCTTTTATTGATGGAGACAAAAGTTTATTTCAGAAACAGGGTTTGTTATATTTTGTTCATATAAAAAGTGTTTTGATAATCTTTCTATGAATCTTTGTTAGAGATATTATTGTTTGAAATCATTGTATTGTTTCTTTTTTATGAGTAAAAACAACTGACTAAGGTTGTTGTTAATAGAGATGGGTTTATTTAAACATTCTTTTTGTGAGAAGAAAGGGTTTAAAAAACGTTTGTTTGTTTTAAATATATTTCTATATGATTGAAATATTACGGTGGATTTTGAAGGTTGATATTGTTGTCTTTGCTGTTTTTAGCATGTGTTTCGTTGGCCTGAATCACACAATACAAGAAGTTGTTTCTCCTTTGAAAGTTCCACGTAAGGTAATTAATGCTGTTCTGGCTAATTTTATATTGGTTCCTTTGTATGTTTTTCTTATTCTTCAAATTATCCCTCTTGAACGTTCTTATTCGATAGGGTTTATGTTGGTTGCTTTAGCTGCCGGAGCTCCTTCTTTGATTAAACTCACTATAACGGCAGGAGAAAATGTTGCCCGAAGTACTGCCTTGTTGATTTTATTATTGCCGGTTACTATTGTTTATATGCCTTTATTGATACCTGTAATAATCCCTGGAGTTGATGTAAGTGCCAGGGTTATTGCAACTCCACTTATTGTTACCATGTTAATTCCATTGATAATAGGATTTTTAATTAAGGCTTTTCTGCCAAAAATCATCCATCGGATTAAACCCATTTTTAGAGTTGTACCAACCATTACGTTGGTTCTGTTAATTGTCTTAACATTTATAGTAAACTTTAGATCTATTATTGATATTCTCGGAAATAGGGTTATTGTTACTGCTGTTATAGTAATACTTGGAGCTTTTGGTATTGGTTATCTTTTAGGATGGCCGGATATCACTTCCAGAAATATACTTGGGCTTGGAACAGCCCAACGAAATATTGCAGCAGCAACAGTTGCAGCAACACAAGCATTTACGGATAGTGATATTCTTGTAGTTGTTGTATTAACTTCTTTAGTAGGATTGTTGCTACTTTTTCCTATCGCAAAGATATTGCGGAAAAGAGAGGAAAGATACTATGAAGCCCATCCGGATCACATTAAAGGAAAATAAACGACCATATTGTTGAAGAAGCTTGACTTATGCAGATGGTTAAAAGCAGTATTTATTAAATTGTTAAATCAATGGGAAAACTCAATACTTCAAACCAACCCAATATATTGATTGTGTGCATCGATCAATGGCAGACTCATATGAAACTGCCTGAGGATGTACCCTTGCCGGCTTTGCGTCGTTTGGAATCACAAGGAGTAACTTTTGATTGTCAGTATTGTACTGTGCCTATTTGTACTGCTTCACGTGCTTCTATGTGGACCGGCGTGCATGCTAAAAATACAGGGCTTTGGGATAATACCAATTTTGCATGGATACATGAATTGTCGTCTGATGTACCAACCATAGGACATATGTTGCGGGAACAAGGTTATTATACGGCATTTAAAGGGAAGTGGCATTTGTCTGAGCTTCCACATAATGAAGATGCTTTGGAGCGGTATGGATTTTCAGATATACAGCAATGGGGAGAAATGTTTGGTACACCTTTGCAAGGTGAGATATACGATCCTGCAGCCGTATTTGAAACAGTTGACTGGTTGGAGAATAAATCTGTGAATTTAAATAAACCCTGGTTGCTTATAAGTAGTCTTATCAATCCTCATGACATAATGTATTTACAAACTGATCCAATAGAAGTTCCTCATCCGAACGGGCTTATCACAGGCAAGCAAACACATGCTCAACGTTTGGGGTGGTTTGAAAAGAATTGGGATATTTCATTGCCCGATAACTTTTCGGATGACTATGTGTATCAGCCATATGGAGTGAGAGCATATAAAGAATTTACGGATAAAAATTATGGTGGACTTCCGGATGACCGACATGACTTATGGTTAATGCGGCGCAATTATTTGGTTAATGCCATGCGTTTGATTGATGCTCAAATTATGAAAATAATTGAGGCTATGGATCGAATGAATTTGTGGGATAATACCATAGTGTTATTCATGAGCGATCATGGGGAAATGAATGGAGCGCACCGGATGACTCAAAAAGGTGCTATACCTTTCGATGAAGCAGCGGTAGTAAATTTTACAGCTTGTGTGCCCGGCGGGCCACAGGGTAAGCGTACAAAAGCTGTCGGGTCGTGGCTCGATATAGCCCCTACATTGCTTGAGTTTGCCGGGTTGAGTGCGGAAGAAATACATACACGTTATCCTCATTTGAAGGGGCGTAGCCTTAAACCTGTTATATTAAATTCGGATTGGCCGGGGCCTCGTGGAAGTATGGATGCACCTGGCGATGGTGTATTGTTGGCGTGGGATGGATTACATGCATTGGATTACGAATGGTCACTTACCGGCGCATTGAGAGATCTTATGGATTTGCCTCCTGACCGGGACAGGAAACGGAGTATGTATGAGGTTGGAGAAAAATATGGTGCTCCGGATTTTCGTAAACGAACTTTTTTCCGGGCTGTTGTGGATGGGCGTTATAAATTGGTAAGATGGTTTAGTCCGGAGGAATATGGAAATCCTTCTGATATAGAAGTACTGTATGCTACCAGTGACGTAGCTCTTTATGATCTTAAGAATGATCCTGGCGAATTGGAAAACATTGGTAATCGTGAACATCCAAAATATAACCCTACACTTGTAGAGTATATGCTTAGAAAACTTCATGCATTAATTCGTGATGAAATGGGAGAAGATCGCTGTCCATTTGATCTTAATTTGTTTGGAACAAGGGAAGTTAAGTATGCTAAAGAAGTTCTTAATATAAATAATAAAATATAATAATGCTGTTAGGTTGAGTGGAGTCGAAGATTTACATACTGCTAATTAATACTTCGATTCCACTCGTTACACTAAAAAAAATGATAATATTGGAATGTCTTTTTGTTTTAACTTTCTTCTTTTTTCTTTTTTACCCATTCCTGTTCTTCTTCCCATACTTGCCGGAAAATCTTACCTACATACTTAGTGGCTAAATGAACATTTTCATGGCCCAATTGCTCGATCGTTCCTGTTCGTTCAAGTTGCTGATATACGTTTTCTGAAACTCCCACTAATATCAGTTTACCACCTTTTGATTTAAGTTCATCATTATATGCTTTTATTACTTTTATAAAGGTGCTTCCTACTTCTTCTTTTCCACGTAATATAAAGATTACCACCGGATTTTTGGCATTTACAGTTGTGGGTAGTATGCGCTTCAGTGCAAAGGCACCGGCAAAGAATAAACTGCCATAAGGTATTATACCAAGTACCTTATAGCTTTCCAGTTGGTCTGGCAATGTGGTTTGTCGGTACCATTCTCCTTCCGGCTCTATAGACTTTAGTTTAATTGTATTTGAAGAGCGTATAACATGAAGGAAAAAAGTAAGTACGATGCTTAATAATACGGCGTATTGGATTGGAAGTACCAGTGTGGTAATAAAGGAAAATAGCATTACGGTGCGTGATTGTAAACTGGTCTTCCATATCGTTGCTATTTCTTTTTTATTGAGTGCATCATATCCGGTTACTATAAGTATGGCTGCTAATGTTCCTAATGGAATTTTTTCAATTAACCAGCCTAATGTAAATACAAGTAATGCTATAATTACCCCGGCTAAGAAATAGCCCCATCGTGAACGTGCACCCGCGGAGTACATAAGTGTACTACTGCTTACTGATCCTCCGACAGGTATACCGGAGAAAAAACCGATAAATATATTGGCTAACCCCTGGCCGCGTAAATCTTTTGATTCGTCCGGGTAATTACCATCCGGGTTGGGCCTTATCTGGCTTACACCTGCTCCCTGAATAAAACCTATCATTGCAATGGCTAAGGCAGAGAGTATAAAGTCTGGTATGTGAAGGTAGTCCGGAATATGAAAAATAGGAAGGTCTTTGGGTATGCGGCTGGCTTCTCCGACCAGCATTAATTCTTCTATGTCAAAAAGTATGGAGAGGAGGTTTACGATTAATAATGCAAGAAACATGGAAAAAACTTTAAGAGGCGTTTTTCTGATTACTATTATAATTATTAATGTTAATGCTGCTGATGCAAAAATCCACCAGTTCCAATCGGTCGGATGAAGAAAAATATCGGCGGCTCTTATTACTCTGTTTGTTTCTTCGCTTATGTAGTAGCCTGTAAAGTCAGGGATTTGCCCCAGTATAATTTGTATGGCTATTCCTGATAGAAAGCCTCGCATAACGGCATTAGATACAAACCGGAGTAGAACATCTACTCTGAAAAAACTCATTATTACTTGTATAAGCCCGGCAATGAAGGTGATTAATGTTACTACGCTGAGTTTGTCTTCCGGAGGAATATTATAGAGGGCGCTTCCGGTTGCCAGAGCCAGTGCACTGGTTGTAGTCACTGACATATAAACTGCGCTTGTGGTCCATGAACCTACCAGGTGGCCAAATATGGTAGAGTAAATTCCCTGGATAGGGTCCAATCCAGCCATTATGCCACATGCCATTCCATCAGGTATAGCTGAAACTCCACCTGTAACAGCAGCAATAGCATCTCCCGGAAGTTTAATTACTTTACCTTGCTTCACCGGTATTACTTGATTAAAGAATTATCTGGCCTTATAATACATCTAGATCCGCATGGCAAACCGATGAATCAACCATTTGGTTTTTATTGTTGGTGAATGGTTTGCCTTCCCATTCATAAGTTTTTTCAACTAATCCTCCTCTTGTAAAGATTAATGAACCGGGAGCCGGTAATTCAGTGGAAACTTCTGGGTAGTTAGCTGAATCTATTGGCCTTTCTCCTTCGGGTACATAACTGGTAGTATCGACAAACTTTTTGAAATTAGCGTTTGTTACATTATACTTATCTGTCCAAAATTCGCTTACCGTCACTTTTGGGCTTGGACGTTCTTCCGGATAGTGTTTATCTGATCCCATAATAAAAGTACCTCCCGGAATCCATACCATATTATCGGAAGGATTATTTTTTATTTGATCATTATTGTTCTGATTTTTCGGACTTATGAGTTTTTCCATAGTTATAAGTATGGTATAAACTTAAAGTGCCCTTGTTTTGTTAATTGGATTTACAACTGGATTTTGGCTTTTTCTGAATTGATATTTGAAAATATATCAACATTGTTGGAGTGTAGAAGGTACTGGTGATTTTGGAGAATAGCAGGAAGAGGAGTTTTTATGTAGAATGAAGTAGTAAAAGGTTTATTTTTAAGTCTACTTCTTTTTTAATGGTTTATAAGTTAAAATGACTTTGAAACTAAGTTAATGCTTAGTTTCAAAGTCATTTGCTTGTATTGATAAATATTTGGAATAGAATGAATTTTATTTGAGACTTCATTATTTAGTTGTAACTGCTTCTTTAGGCTGAAAACCTTCTGTTTCAAAATACAAATCCTGGACAGTTTCATTACCCAGTTTATCTAAGGCTCTTATCTTAAGTTTATAACTTTTTCCTTTTTGAAACTTGTTTATCATGCCTGTGTATAGCACCTCTGGCCCGTCATTGATTGAATAATACATCTTCTCATACCCTACATAAGCATCTGTGGCTGATAAAAACAGGCCTACATGTGCCGGATAGACATCGGCATTTATATTTTTGCCAATGGGTAAAATACTAAAGTGAGTATATATTTGAGGTCCTGTGTTGTCAACAAAGAAATAGAAGTTTGATTTGTTGCTGTTGTTAACATTGTCATATCCAAAGAAGTCAATCACATGTGTGCCTTGCTCTTCTATGATAAATCCATCTACATAGTCTTTTTCACCTTTCTTGTTCAAATTGTAAGTGATTTTATATAATCCTGATTCAAGATCTTTGCCTTTTAGTTGGATTTGAGTTTTGCTACTGATAAAGGTTGTGTCTCGTGTGGTAAATAAAGGTCCTTTAAAAGTATATTCCAATTCTGGCCCGGTTAAATCGATATAGCTTGCATTGATCCTTGATTCTGTTTGCTCACTGTTGATACTCTTATTCATTACATTGTCTACTGCATATGATCTGATAATCAAAGCGCCTGATTTGTTAGGAACATAAAATGGTTCGGTGTATAATTGGAACTCTCCTCCATTTATTGAGTAGTATACTGCCTTTATACCTGCTTTATTATCTACTGCCGTAAGTTTTATTTTAGTTCTTCCGGAAGAAAACTCTTTTCCATTAGCAATGAACCTGTCTCCTAGTATTTCCTCGGCTACAATAGGGCCGGTTTTGTCCAGATAAAAAGTATATTCTTTAATGTTTTCTTTATTGTTTAAGTTGTCTACTCCATAATATTTTATTGTATGTTCACCTTCTGATAAGGTATGGAGTAAAATAGGAGATGAATATAGTTTCTCGGTTCCTCCGTCTATACTGTAGTATATTTTTCCAACCCCGGTTAGTTGATCTTCACTGCTTAGTTCTATTCTTGCACGCTCTGAAACAATATTGTCAATAATATCGCCTTTGACATGATGAGTACTTGTTGGTGAAGACAAGTCGACGATATAGGTTTCTGATTTGATTTTTTCTACATTGCCTACATTGTCTACAGCGTAATACTTAATATTGTATTCCTGTTCCTTATCGGCTGTTATCGGGCCGTTATAGATAGTAAATTCAGAACCGTTTATGGAATAATATATGTTTTCAACTCCACTCATGTCATCTGATGCAGATAGATTTATTTTTAATTTTCCCGAGGCAAATTTTTTGTTGTTTTTGACAAATACCTGTCCGTCGCTTGGAGTACATGCGGATTTTGGAGGAAGCCCGTCCGAATATACTTCAAAAGTGATTTCTACTTCATGTTCATAGTCTTTATGGATCAGGTTGTGTTTGCCATGTCCATCAAAATGCATTGGGTTTACATACTTTGGTGTAGTTTCGCTTTGAAGTTGTACAGCGTCCTTTCCGTCGGGAGAGGTAGACAGGAATAGGTATACCGGTAAACTGTCCTGTACATATAGGCGTTTGTTTTTATCTATATAGATTTTCTTTTTGTGTGTTAATGGTTGCTGAGCCTTTACCTGGAAAAAGGTTAAGAGTATAATCGGAATGAAAAGTAATGAAGGCTTCATATATAAATAATTTTATTTGTCAATAATTTAATTGCATATACGGAATCCTATGACCAGAATATCATCGATCTGCTTATGGGTTGTACCTTTCCATGCTTCGATCGTTTCATCAAGGATTTCTTTCTGTTCAGGCATAGGTTTTTCATGAATCTTCAGTAAAAGTTCTTTAAAGTTTTTATACATAAATTTTTTACCTGACTCGCCGCCAAACTGGTCTGCATAGCCATCACTAAAAAGATAAAAAGTAGTTGGTCCATTTATAGCAATTTGATGACTTGTATATGTTTTTTCTCCTGTACGCGGAGCACTCCCTATAGGATGTGAGTCTCCCTTAATTTCAATAAGCTCTCCGTTGGAAATATAGTATAAGGGATTCTTGGCTCCTGAAAATTCTACTTGCTTTTTCGATGCAGAGATTTTGCATAAAGCCATATCCATACCGTCTTTATTGTCAGTAATGTCCTGTTTTAGCAGTGTTCGAACGCCTTTATCTAAGTTGTAGAGAATTTCATTGGGTTGAGTTATTCCTTTGTTGATGGACTCATTAAGTAAGTTGAAACCAATCATTGACATAAATGCACCTGGTACTCCATGCCCTGTACAATCAACAGCCGTAATTAAAAAATCACGATTTGATGAATGGTGTGAACCATTCACTGAAGGTACATCATGGTACCAGTAAAAGTCTCCACTAACTAAATCACGAGGTTTAAATAGAATGAATGATTCAGGTAAGTGTGTTTTTAGTGGTTCGTGATTCGGTAGCATGGCATGCTGTATTCGTTGAGCATACGATATACTACTTGTGATATTATGATTTTTAATTTTAATTTCTTCAAAGGCTTTTTCCAGTTTTTTGCCTTGAGATTCAAGAGCATCTCGCTGTAAACTTATTTCATGATTTCTTCTTTCCAACAACAGATTAGCTTTGGCTTTTTGCCGGTTACTTCTGAATATGACAAAAGCAAATAAACCAATAGCAATAGCTCCACCGGAGATCATATAAGAAATCAGCTTTTCATTTTTAAGCTGTTCTTCTCGCTCCCTTAATGTAAGCTCTTTCAGTGCCTTTTCTTTATTTAGCAGGTCTATCTGTATATCTCTGAACTTATTCAGTTTCTCGCTTTCTTGTAATGTGTTTTCAGCTGCTTTTAATTTTTCTTTTTCTTGTGCCAGTTCTTTCTCTCTTTGAAGCCTTATTTCTTCTGCCTCCAAAGTTCTCGCCTCAAGTTTTTGTATTTGCAGCCTGTTTTCTTCTTCTCTCTTTTTTAATTCTTCTTTTTGTATTTGTTTTTCAAAAGAGGAATAGTAACTGTAGCATTCTAATGACTTAACCGTATTGCCGGATTTTTCATAGGCTTCCGAAAGTAGGCCATAGCAGTTTCGGATAAGTTTAATGTTGTTAAGCTCCTTTGCAAGCCGTAAAGCTTCTTCCAGTTGTTGAATTGCTTCTTCATGCTTGTTCATGTTGCCTAATACCATACCGGCATTAATAAGTTCGGATACAATGCCGGCCTTATCCTTCATTTCCTTACGAATAGCAAGGCTTTTTTCAAAATGAGTTAATGATAAGTCATACTTTTTTATGTCGGAATAAAGCATCCCTATTTGACTGTTAATAGATGCAATTGCATTTTTATTCCCGACCTTTTCATTGATAGCAAGAGACTCTATAAAATGTTCTATTGCTTTTTCAGACTCATTAACATCCCAATATAAAAAAGCTATTTTATTTAAAAATCTTGCTGTCTCATTCAGATTACCTTCTTTCTTGTTCTTTTCTACTTCTTCTTTAAAATAGTCTAGCTGAGACTGTTCTTCTTTTGACAACTGCGCATTAGGGGTAAAAGGAAGAAGGCAAAGGATTAAAATGATTAATAAAGAATATGTCGGTAATTTATTTTCAATCATAATAACTACCTTTTATATTTTTACCTCTTTGAATCATAGGTATTTGTGGTTGATTAAATATCAATTTTTTATAAAGGTTTTCCCTGTATACGTCCGGTATTTGTTAAAGTTGTTCCCTTCTGTACGGGAGACCTGTGCCTGCAACTAAGTGACTGTTTTCTAATTAATAATCATTTTTGCCTGTATTTTTTATTCATTCTAAAATTGGTTTTATTGGTCGATGTTTTTAAGCTGTTAATCCGGTTCTTTGGGTTGCTCTCGTGTATGGCGATAATCATTAATCATCGCTTGTACGATATTTTTTAATAAGGGGAAACAAACAAAATTTTTTGATTGAGGTTGGATTAAAATAAATCGTTAGCTATATGGAACTTAAAGAAGAATTGGGCGATGCTTTTGATAAGATAAAAAAAGAAGCTTCAGCGCTTGCAGGGAAAGAAGCAAAAGATAAAGAGTATAAGAGTGAGAAAGATTATAAAACTAAAGAAAAAGCTATTGATATGTTACATATCGCTAAGGCCAAACTTTTAGATGTAAATAAATGGTCAGATATACCCTTTCCAGGGTTGGCAACCTTTGCTATATATAACAGAGAAGGGAAAAGCTTAAAAAAGTCAGGGATAGAAGTAAATGATTATATAAAGATAGTTTTGCCAGGGCCTGTGCCTCCTAACTGGGTAGTAGTAGTAGATGTTCAGGATAGAGAAGATAGTGCCTGGTTTACTGTGCGCCCCTCGGAGAATCCTTTGGGGAATAGGGAAAAAACGGAACACTTTTTTACTTCGGAAGCTACAAGCACTTTTAAAGTGGAAAGGAGTGGAACCAAAGTATTGGCTTATGAGATCGGTAAGCATGAAGTTATCAATAATAGAGGGAAAGAAGCAGGTGACCGAAAGGTAATTAATACGGTGGTTGCAGAAGGAGGGTGGCTTGGTTATCAGGCTATACAATGGAATAAGTTGACTGATTACCTGGTTGGAAATCTGGATTGAGTACATGCCCTATACTACTAGTGTTATAACGTTATAGGTGGCTGTTTTAAAATAGTAGTTGCACAAACAAATATAGAAGAGAGGGGTTAAAATTAGTTCAAACGTCATGTTTATGAAAAGACTAATTGCTTCTCTTGTATCTCTTAGTGTTTCTTTAACCGGATTTGCTCAGCTTTCCAATGGTGACTTTGAGGCCTGGTCTAACCTTGGTTTGTTTGAAGAACCGGATGGTTTTGTTACCTCTAATACTATATATCTGGCCTTGGATATACTATCCGATACATCATATGGTACTTCGGTGCTAAAATCATCTAATGCTCAATCTGGAGATTTTTCACTGCGAATAAAAAATGTAGTCGGGATGTATAATTCTTTACCAGCAGATACCTTGCCTGGGTTTGTTGTTACCGGTGAAATTGATGGGGATGAAATTAGAGCAGGGTTTCCTGTTAGTAACAGGCCATTAATATTATCCGGGTATTATCAATTTATCCAGGGAGGAGTAGCTCCTGATCTTGATACCGCTGCTATCTTAGTTGGTTTAAGCAGGTATAATGAACTTACTCAAACAACAGATTCGGTGGGAGGAGGTTTTTTGTTAATTTATGAGTCTGCTGATTTTTTTACTCCGTTTTCCGTAGA
This sequence comes from Cytophagaceae bacterium, assembly GCA_036562325.1. Classification (GTDB taxonomy): domain Bacteria; phylum Bacteroidota; class Bacteroidia; order Cytophagales; family Cytophagaceae; genus DATCKK01. The sequence continues at coordinate 14,434 of DATCKK010000338.1, forward strand.
TATAGTATATGTTGATGATGTTGTTGTTCCTGATACAGCTTATGTTCTTATTGCCAGTAGTATTGCTGAAAAAGTGTTTCCAAAAACTGAACTGGCTGTAGATGCCATTGGATTAAATGGTATAACATTGATAGGTGAGCCTGTTCCACTTTCGTCTCCGAAGCTGTTCCCTCATCCTGTTCAGGGAGAGGCTATTATTTCCAATATTCCTGATTGGGTAAAAGTAGTTAGAGTAAGGGATAGCTTTGGTAGAGAAGTTTATAAAGAGCAGATACATTCAAAGGAGCATAGACTAAACTTAACAATGCTTACTCCCGGGCTTTACTTTTATCATCTGGAAAATGAAAAAGCAGATAAGATGTTGATTAATAAGTTTAGTTACAATAATAAGTGAAAGAAGAATTTTTGATGTAAAATTTATATATGTGAAAAGTATAACCAAAGTCCATTTAAGGACTTTGGTTAATTGATGGTAGAGGTGTTTATCCTACACCTAATTGTGCTTTTGCTGCGTGAATATGTGTTTCGTCTTGTGTCTCTATGGCAAAGGAACCATAGGCTAAAGGGGCAGCAGCAGCACGTTCTATAGTTTGCTCAAAGAGTTTGTCCCAAACTTTTCCTCCTTGCTTTTGATATTCATTGATGAGATGCTTAAGGCTTTCTTCACCAAATACAGTAACATGTCCGGAAAAGTCTTGTGAAATATCGTTGATGTGTGCGGTAGACCAGTCGATAATTCCTGAAACAATCCCTTCTTTTGTGGCCATGATATGTCCTGCATATAAGTCTCCATGAATAAACCTTGTAAAATCAGGCCAAAGTTTATCATTGTCTAACCATTTATTATATCGGGTTTCTAGCTCATTACTGATACCTAATTCTGATTTTACAGTTTGTAAACGGTTAGCA
>DATCKK010000340.1:0-12468 GCA_036562325.1 Cytophagaceae bacterium
CAAAATTGTATGAAGAGACGGTGAACGGTACGGTAGAAGAACTGCTTACCTACTTTTCGGCTAAAGAAGTAAAAGGCGAGATTGTAATAGTAATAGCAGGCAAGGATAATAAGAAAAGGGATAGGGAGGAGGATGATTAAAATGTTGTGATTTAAGATTGAATAACTTCTTTGAAAAAGTCTTTTAGTTTGAATAAAAATCCATTGTTTTTATTGATTCTGAAGTAGGGGGTTTGAATACCTCCAAAACCCCGGAAGTATTGTTCTACAGACTCAATCATGCTTCCTTCAAAATTAAATTCATTTACTTTTTCAGAAGAAAGCTTTATCGCCTCCCATAACAGTAGTGAGATTGCGCCGCTTTTTCTGTTTTCAGGTTCTATACCTCCAAATAAATAATAACTTGTGTTTTTGTCCCAGACATATAATATGGATGCATATATCTTTCCATTTGAGTCTACAGCTTCCAGTATTTCACCACAGTTATATTTTTGGCATGTAGAATAAATTTTTGTTAACTGATGTTTATTTAGGCCGATTGGTACTTTATTTATTTGAGCAGCATTTGATTTAATATTATACAAATTATTTATTGTGTCGCTTTTACGCACACTAAGAACCTTATTCGCTTTTTTTATTTGTCTTTTAATGTTTTCGTTAAGGTTGGAATAAAGTAATTCTATGTTTTTTAAGTCTTTAAGTATATAAGTATATTGGGTTGTCCCTTTAAAACCCTTTAGGAAAAAAGGATACCAGTTACTTATGCATGGTACAAACTTTAAATCGAAGCGGTCAAAAGGGGGTAGTTGTTGAATGAGAGAGGTTAGTATTTCTTTTTCGAAATTTATTCTGCTTGAATTTTTTAGTCCGGCAGGATAAGTTATCCATGGTCCCAAATATGGAGTCAGTGGTGGGTTCCCCAGAATTTTGTGTCCATAACTTTTTCTAATATAATATACAAATGATGCTATAACTTCATTTCCCCTCATCACTATTGCAACATCCCATTCTTCGTTACCAAGAGTATTATTAAGCCAGTTATAAGAGAGAAACAGAGGAATGTCGGTTTCTCTCTCGCAATAGTCTTTATATAATTTCTTGTTTTTACTCATTGAGCTACTCTACAGTGGAAAAGCTTTATAAGGGTTAATAGCATGAATTTTATTTTTCTTTTTACCTGTTCTCCTATTTTAATTCCGGTGCTACTTTATAATAGCTTATTTATATGGTTTAAAGTTAGTAGAAATCTAAAACATAATAGAAAAAATTCTTCCGTTAAAATTATATTTACAAAAAATAAAATTTTTAAAGTTTTGAGAATCAAAGAAAGCCCTTTTTATCTGTTTTTACTTTCCATGCTTTCCGGGTTTCTGTTTTGGCTCGGGTGGCCGGATAAACCTTTGTCTTTCTTCCTGTTTCTGGCATTTGTGCCTTTACTAATGGTCGAATCTGCTCTTTCGGAAAGAGCAATCAGACGTAAGGGAAGAAAGTTTTTGTTATACACCTACATAGCCCTCCTGACTTGGAACGTCCTCACCACCTATTGGGTGTATAATGCTACGCCTGCCGGTGGTATCTTTGCTATGACGGTGAATGCCTTGCTGATGTGCATTCCTCTGCAGTTATTTTATTTTACCAAACGCTACACCAACAATTTTATTGGTTATTCCTCCTTCATTGTCTACTATTTAGCATTTGAGTACTGGCATTTGAACTGGGAGCTTTCCTGGCCCTGGCTGACTTTGGGAAATGGTTTTGCCAGTTTGCCGATTTTGGTACAGTGGTATGAATATACCGGAGTGCTGGGCGGTTCACTTTGGGTATTGCTCGTGAATGTTCTGTTGTTTCTGACCTTAAGGTTTTATTTATTAACAGAAAAAAAGGAGTTTAAAAAGTATTTATCTGTATCTCTTGCCTTACTTTTGGTTCCCTCCTTGTTTTCTGTTATTCGCTACAAAACCTATGTAGCTAAAGGCAAAGAAGTGGATGTGGTAGTAGTACAGCCAGACATAGATCCTTATAATGAGAAGTTTCCAGGCAATCCAAAGTTTATTCCTTATGAACAGCAATTTCAAAGATTGATCAGCCTCTCTGAACAAAAGTTAGATTCTGCTACAGATTATCTGGTTTGGCCTGAAACGGCATTGCCTGTAGATGTGTATGAGCCGGAAATCTATGAAAATAATATGGTGAGTAATCTTTCTTCATTTGTTAAAAAATATCCGGGTTTAAGTATTGTTACCGGCCTGGACTCTTATACCATTTATGATAATGAAGAGGAAGCCACTCCAACTGCCCGCTTTTCCGAAAGGCTTGGTTATTACGATGTATTTAACTCTGCTATGCAGGTTAATAATACAGGTAAAATTGTATTATACCACAAGTCAAAGTTGGTGCCGGGTGTTGAGCAATTGCCTTATCCTAACGTGTTTGGAGTATTAACTAAAAACTTGGGAGGCATTGTGGGTACATTGGGGCGTCAAGAGGAAAGAACTGTTTTTTTCAATGAGAAAAATATTGGTATTGCGCCTGTTATTTGCTATGAATCCATTTTTGGGGAGTTTGTTGGTGAGTATGTGAAAAACGGGGCTGAGTTAATTTTTATCATTACCAATGACGGATGGTGGGGAAATACTCAGGGACATAAACAGCATTTGCAATATGCCTCTCTCCGGGCAATAGAAGCGCGTAAAAGTATAGCACGGTCTGCCAATACCGGTATATCCGGATTCATTGATCAGAAGGGGGAGATATTGGTGAAGAATAAGTATTGGGAGCAGGATGTATTAAAAGCTAAGTTAAGAGCAAATGATGTGAAGACTTTTTATACAAGGCATGGAGATTATATAGGAAGATGGAGTTTGTATATAACCATTGTCTTAGTTGTGTATGCAATAGTGAAAAGATTTAAGTACAGAAAAACAACTTCTGCTTTCTAAAGTATTATTATTGAATCTGATTAAATAAAAAGCAATGGCCCAATCCAGTTCTCTCAATTTAAGCGAAATCTGCACACAGGTATCGTCTCTTACTTTACAAGTCTGCGACTTCATACAAGGTGAATCTATCGGTTTTGATTTGAACAAGATCGAAAGGAAAAGCCAGACAGAATTGGTATCTTATGTAGATAAGGAATCGGAGAAAAGATTGGTAGAGGGTTTGAAAAAGATATTACCTGAGGCTGGATTTATTACAGAAGAAGCCACTGTAGAAAGAGAGGATAAAAAATATGTATGGGTAATAGATCCTTTGGATGGAACAACCAACTTTATGCATAAGCTTCCTCCTTATTCTATCAGTGTTGCTCTGTTAGAGGATAAGCAGGTAGTAGCAGGAGTTGTACATGAATTGAACAGGAACGAATGTTTTACGGCATGGAAAGGAGGAGGGGCTTATCTCAATGGCCGTAAAATAACTGTTGCGCCCACTCAGCAATTAAGTGAATCTTTGATTGTGACAGGCTTCCCATATAACCTTTTGGATAAGACAGACGCGTATTTTGAAATAATTAAAGCATTCGTTCGGGATACACATGGTGTCAGAAGATTAGGTTCTGCTGCCGTAGATTTGGCCTATGTTGCCTGCGGAAGGTTAGATGCTTACTTTGAGTTTAACCTGAAAATATGGGATGTCGCGGCAGGTATTCTTATAGTTCAGGAAGCCGGAGGCAAGGTGACAGATTTCAGTGGTGGAGAAGATTACTTGTCAGGAAGAGAAATAGTTGCCGCTAATGCGATCCATTCCAGTGTAATTGATGTTGTTAAACAACACTGGAAATAGTATATTACAATATGATTCAGGAAATACTCGTCGGTCTGATATTTTTAGCGGCTATCTTTTATCTCGGAAGGATGGTTTACAGGCAGTTTGCCAGCAAGGAGGCAGGTTGCTCCAGTGGATGCGGTGGTTGCAGCAAAATTGACTTACAAAAGATAGAGGAGCAGATACGAAAGTCGCAGACACAACAGAAGTAATAATATCACACATAGCAGTGAATTAACTCCCTCGCTATGCATTGATTCTCATCATCCCCAAACCTTCGTCCCTTCGGTACAGTTTCTACATATATCTATTTCGTTTCTGGATCTCAATAAAGCCTTACGGAAATGGATATATTTGCGGCTTTTCCAGATAGATTTAAAGCTTTGGGTAGTAATATCCCCCAGAGGGTGGGAAGCGTCTTTGTCAAAGCAACAAGGTACCACTTTACCATCCCATGTGATGACACAGGAATGCCACATTTTCCAGCAGCTGTTGGTCAATTTGTTTTTAATTTCATAAGTGCCATCCTGCTTTTGGCGATATCTTGAAAATTTTTCCTGATTGGGAATTAGCGGAGAGCCTTGCTCGTAGTTATAGATCTGAGCTGTTTTAAATACGACTTTATCAACTCCCATTTTTTCAGCTAATGCTTTTACCTCGGGTATTTGATGTTCGTTGGGCTTTACCACCAGGAATTGAAAAATAACATAAGGTGTTTGAGACTTGAGTTGTTTTTTCCAACGCAGGATGTTTTCCGTTCCTTCCAGTACCTTTTGCAAACTTCCGCCAACACGATAGCTTTCATACGTCTCCTGTGTTGTGCCATCAATGGAAATGATTAACCGGTCAAGTCCGGAAGTAACAGTGCGTTTGGCATTCTCATCATTCAGGTAATGGGCATTGGTGGAAGTGGCTGTGTAAATTTTTTTGGAAGCTGCGTAAGCAACCAGATCCAGAAATTTGGGATTCAGATAGGGTTCGCCCTGAAAGTAAAAAGTAAGGTATAAGAGCTTACTTTGAAGTTCATCAATAGCTTTTTTAAATACTTCTTCTGTGAGCATCCCGGTTGGCCTGGTAAAAGATCGCAAGCCGCTTGGGCATTCCGGACATCTGAGATTACAGGAAGTAGTGGGTTCTATGGATATGGCTATGGGAAGTCCGCTGGCAACAGGCTTTTTAAGGAGTTTGGAATAATAATATCCGGAGTAAACTTTCCCTGCATTGATAAGCCGGGAAAAAGTCAGTTTGGATAAAATGTTCAATCCATCCTTAAAAGAGGCTATCATACTTTATTCTTTCGGCTTTTGACAAGCAGAAATGAGTTGTTTAATATTTACAGGTTGTGTCAGGAAAGTAGCTTCTGTCATCATGGAGTTGAAGACATCTCTGGTAGCGGTATTAGGAAACCGGATGTCCAGATAACCGGAGTTCCAGGTAAAAGATTCAAAATTTAACCTTCTCATCTCGATTAAAGTTGCCGCTTTGAACCAGTTAATGATGTGAAATACAGAGCCTTTTATAAGAAATGGATTGTTGCGTGATACCGTTAGGCCAAATGAAATTTCAAAGTTGGAAACGGTGTGATAAGATACCTTATTGTCTGTCTCTTCTTCCGGGTCTATGGAAATTACAGCATGTATCTGGTCTGGTAAAATTATATAATTATGGAGGGTAACATTGCTAAAGTGCTCGGGAATTACTTCCCAAAACTCTTTTATAATCTTTCCTGCATTCGTTAAATTTAATTTTTTAGTACCATAGGTTGCTAATTCACAAGTCTTATCCGAATGAGAAATAGTAACATAATAATGTCCTTCCTGCCCATAGTTCTCATCTTTTAATAGGGGGGTAACTTTATTTTTGTCCTTTGGCTCCTCCATAATTCACTTAAAATAACTTAGTTATCGCAAAATTTACTCCATGGCCGGAAGATTTTTTAGGTATTGCCAGATATTCAAGATAAAAAGCATTGGCTGAAACTACTAATTTATTTTTAAAACTTTTAGCAGCTCCTAATTCAAAATCTGCTTTTCCATATCCTCCGTAAGCAATACAAGGTATAACGATGAAACTTTCGCTCAGGTTGTGGACGGATTTAATATAAATTTTTGGAATGTGGGCGGCACTTAAATAATAGTTTGCTCCTGCTACTATTTTTAGCTTTTCTGAAATAGTAGCTACATAGTTAATATGAACATTGCCTGGAATGAAGTAAGTAAGCCCTTTGGTCTGTTTTTTCACCCTAAATTCTTCAGAAAGACTGTCGGCCGACAAATCTGTAAATACCGATTCGTCCAGAGTAAGGATATCGTCTATGGCTTTTCCTGAATAGTGGTAGCTTGAGTCAATTTCTACTACAGTTAACCCCTTCCAGTTTATAAAACCAAGATCGTTTACTTGTACATTAATATAGTTGTTATTCAGGTTATATGTAAAATAAAGATCTGCTGCCATACCATGTCCGTTGGAAGAAGGTATTAAGCCGCTTTCTCTTTCGGAAAATGCCAGCCTTAAGTCAAGATCAAGGTCGAGGTAGCTTCCGTTTTGTTCTGTAAATAAGGCTCCCCGGTTGATTAGGAGTGAGTTGTAGTTTCCACCTCTTAAGTAAGAAAGTCCGGCACCAATTTTCAAATTGTTTATTTCTTTAAATCCAAGAACATTGAATTTGATATAGTCGAAGTAATTGATTTTTAATGGAGATAATTCTGCGGTTTTGCCGGCAAACTGTTTGTTGCCTTCGAATACCAGTTTAAAGAAATCCTGTGTGAAGCCTGCATGCAAATGTTCTCTATAACTGATCCCTCCTCCTAAGTAAAAGTTGTTAATTTTTGCCAGGCCCTGCAGACCGGCATTAAGGTCAAGGCCAAAGCGATTTCGGTTTTTTAATCTGTCGGTTACGTTAGACTTGTCTTCATTGCTTATATAACCACCCTGATATAAAAGCTTTTTGCTAAAGAAATTGGAGATCGAACTGGAGTTGATCGAGTAATCAGTATTTAACCTTGTTAGTCCCTTCCACTCTTTGTCGTTTTGCGGTATCAGGAAAACATCATTCCCCCCAAAAGGTAATTGGGCATGGGCGGTTATTCCCGAAAGAACTAAGGCAAGGATATAGATGTAATAAAGATTTTTCATTATTTGATGTTGGTAACATTAATGTTGAAATCGCCTACCAGTTTAAGATCCAGCGAATAGTCGCTAAAGATATTTACATGTGTTGAACCTGGTACAGTAGAAAATTTTACTTTGGTGATTACTTTACGGGAATTTAATATGTTATTCAGCTTCTTATCAGATACTTCAAATGATACTTTGGAGAATTTTTTTTCGGTAACTTTATATCCGTTATTAATATCAGCGGCAAGGATATAAGAAGTAGAGACCAGGGAATCGATAATATTATTCGCGGCATCCATGAAGTATAGTTCTACATTTGCATCCATGGGAAAACCATTATCTGCAAGTAAAGTGAGATGTCCTTTGTTGATGGAGTTGGAAGAAGTATTTTCGGAAAGAAAATCTACTGTGTCGCTCAGGACAAGGCTGTTGGCAAACAAGGATAGCGGAAGCTTAAGATCGATGAATGCGTCTATACCTGCGGTGTTATAAGCAAACTGATTATGATTTTTAATGGCAGAAGGATTTGATTTAATAGTAACATCATAATCTATCCGATCCGGGAGAATATTTAAAAGCTCTACTGCATTGTTGGCTTCCCTGCTGATATTAACCGGAGTAACTGTAGCCATTAAAGGGTTGTCTGTTGCCGGATAAATCGGCTTATCGTTTTCTATGATAGCTCCGCTAAGCCATTGGCTTTGGCCGGTTTTACTGTTAAAGCTTCCCAGTTTGTTGATCCTTATAGCACCATCTATCCCATAAGAATTTTCCATTACCAGCTTAATGTCTACATTTTTAAAGTTAAGCGTTCCGCTCCTGATACCGTTAAACATACTAAAGCGGGTAGAACCTGAGGAAGTAAACGCATCCTGGCCAAGATAGCCTTTGATGTACGCAGGTTTTACATCTATCAGCCCTATAAAGATTTGAAAACTGTCTTGGAGGGATAGGTAAACTACCTTTCCGGTAGAATCAATTCTTCCAACGAGTTCATTATAGAAGGTGTTGACCTTGTCGAGATTTTTGCCTCTGAGGTCCAGCTCATAATCGGCAAAGTCGTAGTTGAATACGGCAACGGAAGTTTGTCCCGGAAGGGCAGGAGGTACTTTGGTTTGAGTTGTAAACTCTACCCCATATTTTTTGGCACTTGGGATTTTATAATCAAAAAAAATCGTATCCTGGGCGGTGCTATGGACTACTATTTGTACTGTGCCCGAAGCAATTTTGGCATGTGTCAGTTCCATACCGCTTGTAACTTCTACAGGATTTTCGACAAAGTCTTCCACAACATTTTGAGCAGGAAAGATAGCTGTTGCAGAGTGAACTTTTATGTCTCTTATCTTTATGGTTAAAGAGATAGCGTCATTTGTATCGATTACTACTGTGCCTCCAGTCATTTCTACTTCCACAACTCCTTGCATGTTTCCTTCAATAGATTTACCTGCGAGATCTTGAGTTTGAGTTATAGATTCATTGGGTAAAATATTGACAAAGGTTTGATTTGCAATAATGGCTTTATCCGATTTATTAAACAAGTTAAACTTTAGTGCCTGTATAGTAAGTGGTAATCCATTTTCAATAGTAATAATCATCTCTCCCTGTAATAGCTCTGCAGTTTCAAAAAATTGATTGCCATCAATATCAATAGTGTCTGTCGAAATGCCTGAAATAGAAGGGATAGAGAAGTTGTTTCCATGATTGGCTAAAATAAAATTTCCGAGGAAATTTCCATTGTCTCTTAATCCTCTGGCAATTTCTCCAAGTGTAACTACTCTTGTAATCTTTTGTTCATCTAATACAAGCGAGTTTAATTTTACCTTTTTCTCAAATGGCTCAATATTTAATTTTACCAATGAATCGATACCCATAGAGTAAACCTTCTCTCGCATGACAATATTTATACTGTCCCCGTTTTTCTCAAGTAGTGAGTCTGCTACTAATTGAGAAATAGTTAGGTTCGATTTAACCATTGGAGCGATAATGTCCGAATCCCATGATGGTTTTTCAAAATCCCGGCGGCAGGAGAAAATGGAAATAATTAAGACCAGGGTAACGAAGTACCTCAATAGCTTTTCCATAAGGGTAATTCTTTTTTTTTTGTGAAAGGGAATCTAATATAAAGAATAAATGTGATTCCTGAATAATAGACTTATTTTTATTTTTAATTGGCTATAACTTATAAGGGATGGGTTGGGTTTAATACCTTGTTGCTTAAGCTGTTTTTGGTAATCTTGCCTATAGCAGGCAGTTGTGTTTAGGTTGTACTTTTATGGAAAATATACTGCCTTAAACTCCTATAATTGAATGAAGTGAGTAGTGTGAGGTTGGGGCGAGAAAGGTACAAAGTGGCTAAATCGTTTGGCAGACAAGGCTTTGATTTTATTCATTATCTGCCAAACGCATATATATTTATTCAGTTAGTTTTTCCTGATTGGTGTTATTGTTCTGAGCAGGCTTACCTTCACTGAAGTATCTCTTTTGCATTATCAGAATAATAGCAACTCCAATGAATATAGAGGCGTCTGCAATGTTAAAAATAGGCCACAAGGAATAGTATTGCCCTCCGATTATTGGAATCCAGTGCGGTAAAAATCCTTCCCAAATATCAAAATAAAACATGTCAATTACCTGTCCATGAAACCATGGGGTAGGAGCATTGGGGGCTTCCAGCCCTAATGTGACACCGTAAAAAATACTGTCTACCAGGTTTCCTATAGCTCCGGCTAATATTAAGGCAATGCACCATAAAAGCCCTGGCTTAGCTCCTTTTTTAGCCAGATGGTACAGGTAATACGCAATACCTACCATCGCCAGTAGCCGGAATGATGTTAGAAATAATTTTCCATAAACCCCTCCAATCTCTAATCCGAAAGCCATACCTGGGTTGGTGGTATAGTGTAGTTTAAACCAGTCTCCCAGGACAGGTATTTCCTGATGGAGATTCATTGTGTTATATACTACCAGTTTCACAATCTGATCAAGTATAATTACTCCCAGGCTTAGTAGATAATATTTTGTGTATTTCATGGTTTGAAGAGAAGAGAGAGTGGGTCTTGATGTAAGACAACCTCTCTCTTCTTTTTATTAAAAATTAAAGCTCGATTTTAAGTACCAGTTGGTGATCATCCATATCAATTAGCTTTCCATCCTGCACCTGATCAGCAAGTATTAACGATAAAGCCTGGGTTTCATTGCAAATATATTCTTTATTTGCCATCAGTGCTCCATCAATGAGTTCGTCTTTCTTCTGTACAGTTATTTTAATTTTATCCTGTACTTCCAGCCCCATGTCTTTACGAAGGTTTTGAACGCGGTTAACGATATCTCTTGCAATACCTTCTTTTCTCAGCTCATCTGTAATAGTGATGTCCAGTGCAACCGTTAAACCGTTTTCATTGGCAACCAGCCATCCTGGTATATCTTCAGAGGTAATTTCTACATCTTCTAAAGTAAGTGTAGCAACGGTGCCATCGGAAAGCTTAACCTGATATGCATTCTCTTTTTCTATTTTCTGGATATCCGGCTGCTGCATAGATGTTATGGCAGCTGAAATCTCTTTTAGTTTAGGCCCGTATTCTTTACCCAGTTTTTTAAAGTTTGGCTTAATCTTTTTAACCAGAATGCCGGAAGTGTCATCAATGTACTCAATGGTTTTGATGTTAACTTCTGTCAGGATTAAGTCTTCTACAGCCTGTATTTGCTTCTTCACTTTTTCATTCAATACAGGTATTAACAATCTTGATAGTGGTTGTCTTACTTTTATTGTGTGTGCTTTACGCAAAGAATGCACAAGTGAAGAGATTCTTTGAGCCAGTGACATTCTTTCTTCCAGGTCTTTATCAATGACCGAAGCATCAGCTTTAGGGAAGTCGGAAAGATGTACTGAAGCTGACTTGTCTTTGCCTGAAACAGAGTTAAGGTCAAGGAATAACTTTTCTGAATAGAATGGCGCAATTGAAGCAGCCAGCTTAGCTACTACTTCCAGGCAAGTGTATAATGTTTGATAAGCCGCCAGTTTATCCTCATTGTACTCTCCTTTCCAGAAGCGTTTTCTGTTCAGACGTACATACCAGTTGCTTAAGTCATCTATTACAAAGTCCTGAATCTCTCTTGCCGCTTTGGTTGGTTCGTAGTCAGCAAATGCTTCATCTACCGTTGCAATCAAACTGTTAAGTTTGGAAATGATCCAGCGATCACTTTCTGTCCTTTTATTGATTGGAACATCCGGTTCGCTGTAGGTAAACCCATCCAGGTTCGCGTAAAGTGCGAAGAAAGAATACGTATTTTGTAAAGTTCCGAAGAATCTTCTTTGCACTTCTGTTACACCTTCCAGGTTAAATTTCAGGTTGTCCCATGGCGGCGCATTAGAGATCATATACCATCGGGTAGCATCCGGCCCGTAAGTACCTATGGTTTCAAACGGGTCGATTGCATTGCCCAGACGCTTGGACATCTTGTTGCCATTCTTATCTAACACCAATCCGTTGGCAATAACATTTTTGAAGGCCACACTGTCGAACAACATTCCTGCAATAGCATGTAGTGTAAAGAACCAACCTCTTGTCTGGTCCACACCTTCTGCTATAAAGTCAGCAGGGAAGTTTTTCTCGAATATGTCTTTGTTCTCAAATGGATAGTGCCATTGTGCATAAGGCATAGCACCGGAGTCAAACCATACGTCAATAAGGTCTTTTTCACGGTACATCGGTTTGCCGCTGTCACTTACCAACACTACATCATCTACATAAGGCCTGTGCAAGTCAGGCAATTCAGGATTTTGGTTTTTGCCTAATGCCTTGTTGGCTTTTTCTATTTCCTCTTTCAGTTCCTGGATAGAACCTATACATTTTTCTTCTTTACCGTCTTCTGTTCTCCAGATAGGTAGCGGAGTTCCCCAGTATCTTGATCTGGAAAGGTTCCAGTCTACCAGATTTTCCAGCCAGTTGCCAAATCTTCCTGATCCGGTGGAAGCAGGTTTCCAGTTGATAGTATTATTTAGCTGAACAAGTTTTTCTTTAACTGCTGTTGTTTTGATGAACCAGGAATCCAGCGGATAATAAAGAACCGGCATGTCTGTTCTCCAGCAGTGAGGATAGGAGTGCTCGTATTTCTCTACTTTGAAAGCTTTGTTTTCTTCTTTCAGTTTTATAGCTATAAGAACATCCGTTGATTTATAATTAGGATCGGACTCGTCTTTTTTCTCATAGTTCTTTACATACATTCCGGCGAAGTCTGTTACTTCTTTTACAAATCGTCCTTGTTTGTCTACCAATGGCATTTCGTTGCCATCTTCGTCTTTTACAAGTATAGCCGGGATGTTGGCTTGTTTGGCTACTCTGGCATCGTCAGCACCAAAGGTAGGCGCTATATGTACGATACCCGTACCATCTTCCGTACTAACGAAGTCACCAGGAATAACCCGGAATGCCGGAGTTTCAGGTTGTACATACGGCATTAGTTGCTCGTACTCTTTACCAACAAGGTCTTTTCCCTGGTACTCTTCGAGTATCTTATAAGGAATGACTTTATCTCCGGGTTTGTATGCCTCCAAATCCCCATCTTTTCCTTTTTCCGAGAAATATTTTCC
>DATCKK010000346.1:0-8051 GCA_036562325.1 Cytophagaceae bacterium
GCCCGGGTAGTACAGAACTCTGAGATTAGGTTGTAAACTATAAGAGTCGTTTAACTTTATAACATGTCCTCCCAGTAACATGTAATCTCTGCTTTTTGACAGGAATCCTTTGTTTTTATTATTGTAAATATTGTATTTGTCCTGGTTAAGGAGATTGGGCGCAGATATGCCGATGTAGGTATTTCTGGATGAAAGTTGAAAGCCTGTTCCTATCACAGGTTCGAAGTAATTAAAGCCGGCCTGGGCAACTATAGGGTCGTTGTCATCCCAGATTCTTTCAAGGTTATTTATATCAAACTGTCGGGAACTGGTACCTGCTCTTAATCCCATGGATAGTTTCCATTTATGGGAAAGGGGGATATAGTAAGAATAATTGGCAAGAAGATCCGTCATCTTATTCGCGCCAAGCTGGTCGCGGTTTATATTGATTCCTATTGCCATGTTTTTCCCTTCAAATCGGTAGTCTGCCCAAAACATGTTTGTAATTGGTGCACCTGTAACACTTGACCATTGAAACCTCGTAACCAGATTGGCATTGAGTTGTGTTGGATGCATACCGGCTGATGCCGGGTTATAGACTAGCTGGTTATGCATGAAGTTAGAGATCTGAGGCATTTGTTGCGCGTATCCAGCCAGGCCGGAAATGGCAGCTATCAGAATAGTAAAGTAAAAGCGAAGCATTTATAATATATCTTTAATTTTTTAATATCTTATTTCAAAAAAGCCTTTAATTGTGTTCTTTCCATTTCGGAATATGTAGTAGTAAGTACCTTGAGGAAGTAATTGTCCCTTTTCGTCGGTACCACCCCAATTGTTTTGATAATTGGTGGTGTTAAACTTCATTTCCCCCAATCTGTTAAAAATACTAAGCTCATTACTTTCCCTGCTGTCAATACCTCTGATGGCCAGATAATCATTTTTGCCATCGTCATTCGGAGTAATAATATCAGGAGCCTGAAGCGCTTCCTGTTCTTTTAAAGTAATTAGATAATCTTCAGTTTCTCCGACTTCATTGGATTGCTGACAGGCATCAGATGCCGTAAACTTAGTGTCTGTCCTGAATCTTACGCGCATTCTTCGCGGCCCTGCAAACTCGGCCTGATTTTTTAGAACTACGTTTCTGATCTCAATGATTGTGTCATTGCTAAAGGCAGTTGTTACAAAATCATCTGCATCTGAAAAATCTCCATCGTTATTATAGTCGATCCAGATACCAATGTTTTTACTGCTGTTAGATGTTGATTTTACTTCTACATATGCTGAGTAAAGTGCGCCGAGTAGTAATGTTGTAGAGTTATCCGATTCGGTAAAGTCTGAATAAGAAGTGAAACTACATGATGATGAGTCTACGGATAGCGTGTTAATTTTAAAGGATTTGATATAGTTATCAGTGCAGGGGTTAGGTACACTGGCGCATTTTAATGGTGCCAATGAGCCGGAAGCAGTACTTCTTGGATTGACTGTAACCTGTTTGTAAATAATTGTTTTGATTGTTTCATTAGGTCCTCTTACTATACAGGAAAGCACACCGGATGTAGCATTTTCTCCAAAATATATTTTTACTGCTTTGTCATAACTGTCAGTTAAAAAGTAGGTGTCTTCTCCTGAATATTCCCAATAGTACATATAGTTGGGGTTGGCCGGAAATATTTCAAAGACCTGTTCTGTGCCAGGCCCTACATATTCTTTACCTAGTACTGCAGCTGGCGGGGAAGGGGCTACGGTTAATACCACAGAAGCCTCTATGGGATAGTATTTCTCGTTCCCAGCCTGGTAGCCGGTTATGTTGGTAAATCCTGCTTTTTTAGAAACTATGGATGTCCCTACTATTTGAGCAACAGATGGATCAGAACTGGTGTAAGTAACGGGTAGTCCGGCATCGGTATGTGTATCTAGTTTATAAGGCATATCTCCCAAATATTTGGTGGGAAGCTCATATAGGTTAATATATTGGTAATCCTTTAGATTTACCTTCATGGCAAAGAAATCATAGTCTAACTGGCCGGCAAGTACTATCCTGTCGTCTGCAGTCAAAGCAGCAGACCTGATTTCTAAATAGGTTTTTTGAGTATTAGCATCTGGGAAATGGAAAATAGCAGGGCTCATGTAGGTAGAGTCCAATAAGCCATTTTTGTTAAATAGTACAACAATAGGAATACTGTAAAGTTGCTGAGCACTTACTCTCATCGTTGATGTTTCTTCTGCACCTAAATATTGTCCTGCCAATACAAACCTTCCTTCTTTAGTTACTAAAAATTCTTTAAAGCTTAAAGAGTTTGCAACCAGATATTGTTCATGCACCCCAAATTCTCCATAGGTAGAATCCAGATCTCCATTTTCATTTAGTTGGGTCAATCTAAAGCTGTCCCAATTATAAGTAGCCCCTATTAATATTTTCTTGTCCAATATGATAATGCCGGCAGGTATTTGACTGTAAATGGAAACGTTAAAATCTTTTCTTCCTGTGCCATTAAATGTAGTATCATAAATTCCATCTTCGGTGAGTCTTATCAGGAACATACTTGTAGTTGTAACATTTCGGGTAGCTCCAATGAGTAGCCGGTTCTTATTGTCTATTGTAGCAGTTTGGGCATTTTCAAAGTTGCCCGTAGTAATGAATTTTCCGGAAGTGCCAAAGGTTTGGTCTATTGAGCCATTCGTATTAACACGTGTGGCGACAATTTTTCCTGAAGCAGTTCCTACAATGGCTATTCGTTTGTCCGGATAGAAAACCATCTTTTTGGGTATTACATACTCCCCCAGGTTAATTTTTGAATAGGATCCCCCTGCAAAGCTGGAGTCACTACTGCCATCGGGATTAAGTTTGAATAATAGCGGGTTTCCATAATTTTCACCCTCTAATTGAGCATATGCTAAAATGACTATTTTATTAGTACCCGGCTCAAGGGTAACATCTGCCAGGTTAATATCCGATATTTCTTTTCCGGCAACCACAGGTATCCCGCCATTAAATAAAGTGTCCGTCTCTCCCATGCTGGTTAAGCGTGTAACTAATATTCCAAAAGGGTTGTCAGAAATTGGCCCTGCAAGAATGATTTTACCATCAGGTTGAGAAACTACCTTGCTTGCTCCAAATGCCAGGCCGAAATTATTATTATAAAGTCCTGAAATTCCAAATGTATATTCCAATGAACCGGTCTGGCCAAATGTAATTAGGGACAATACTATAAGCGGGAGTGCCAGAAGTTTTTTCATATCTTATTATTTATTTGAAATGCAATTAAATAACTAATTCTGTTAGGGGCTTTGTGTACTGGAAATAAAACTAATTAAAATCTTAGTTTTATGCAAAAAACCAATTCTATGGTTTTGTTGTAACAGGGTTAAATATTTTATGACATATCCTTGGGTATAATTTGTTTACCAATAAGTTGATTTAAGTTAAGTATTTGTAAGATAGTTTATTGATTTGATCCTGTGTGCAGGTAAGAGGCTTGTATTTATAGATTAAAGCTGAATAGGGGGCAATGGGGGGAGTGCAAAATGAAAGCTTCAACTTTTGATTTAAAAATAATTTGTATCAAAAAAATGAGGCATTTTTGGTATATAATGAAACAACTGTCCGTTAACGGACAGTTGTTTTAAATGATATTTAATTGTTTTTACATAACAGTTCTATTGTTCATTAGTTTTTAACTAATTTCTTTATTGTTTTACCATTAGGCGAAGAAATTTCAATTAGATAGATCCCTGCATCTAATGTAGGTAACAATACATCTTGTCTGGTTGTTGTTTCTTCATCTACATAAACTACTTTACCTTCAATGGTTCGAATTATTAGTTTTACAAAAGGATGAGAATCATTGACTCGTAAATAAGTTTGTGAATTAGAGGGATTTGGATAAAGTTCTGTTTGGATGGATGAAGAATCCGTCAATGAGGTTGTAGCAGTTTTTTTGAAAGAAAGGCTGGCTGTTTCACCATTAATATATGTGACAGAAGAAATAATATCATCTGGAGATATTGGTTTATTGGAGATTACTTCTAAGTAAAGCACAGGGTAATTAATTAGGTTTGTATTAGAAGAATATGCTGAAACCATCAGGCGTTTCGAATCAATATTATTCCATTGAATTCCGGACTGATTACCGTGAAGATTGGATATAACTTTTACAATTGAGATGTTTGAATTGTAATCAATGGAAAAATCAACTCCAGTGAAAAAATCAATATTCTGACAATATACAGGTATTAATAAGGTGTTTTCCTGTGTAGTTATTGTGTTTTCTATATCAAATAGAATAACAGAATTGGCAGACTTTTTAAGTGAAGCACCATAAGATGATTTCCAATTTCCATTTACATCTCCTAATAATATGGCATGATAGGTTGAACTAACTACTAAATTACAAGAAGATGGTCCTGATGGAGCAGAAAGGCAATTAGGAACAGAAGGGACATTGTTTCTACCAAATCCCGATGTGAATTCAGGGCTATTTAATGTTGTTTCATCAATAAATAACCAGTCAATTGATGGAGTGTAGGCAGAATTAGGCACGAAGTTATTCCCGTCAAAAGTATAATTCCATGCCTGAGGAAATTCACAATTATTAGCGTTAACACTTCTGGAAGATATTAATGACGCATCGCCGGCAGTAACTTTCCCATCCAGGTTTACGTCTGCTGCCAGTAATTCGAATAACTTAGGAGTGATTTTATAGTTGGCAATATTAGCTGCTAAAATATGATCCTGACTGTTAATGACTCCTTGTACATTACTGCAATTTATGGCAGGAATAGAAATATCCCCCAGAACTTCTCTTTTTAATACAATCTTATTTCCATTTAATGGGCTATAGTTAAATATTCCATTGATATCCGGCAATATCGGATTATTATAGTTTACACAATTGTCATTGGTGCCATAAATATATGTTGGTTGTAATTCATAGGAATAAGATAAAGGTCTATCAGTATTCTGATAGACAATTTTCCCTCCTGTAACTCCTGAGACTACTATTTGACCTGATCTTGCACCACATCCGATTGTGGATGAAATTAAATCACTTTCTTCTATTGGGTCAGTTGATAATTCACTGGTTGTTCCAATAGGAACGCCTGGGTTTACAATAAAATCAACTTTTATAATTTCTCCTGGACTTTGACTAAAAAAAGTACCGGTAGGAGCATTGTTTAAATATATACTTACATACAATTTTCCAGGGGTGTTTGTATTAAGCATGCAAGTTCCATATGAAGTAGCTACCGGGCCTGTCTGGGCTTTACCGTTAGGAGTAAGTACATTAGGGTCATAATTAATGGCAAAGTCAAGACCGATTAAATTCGGTCTGATTTCTGAAATAGCATTAATCGGGATTGAGACAGTAGAGCCACAACCGGCAGTTGTGCTTTGAATTTCATAAGAGGTAGTTGTTGTAACTTCATAGGTGTTAAGTGCACCGTTGCCACATGAGGTTGTTTCATAAACGGTAACAGCATCTGATTGACTGCCCCATTTAACATTAATTTCAGGAGTTCCCTGCCCTGAAATTATTATAGCATCAGAAGGCACTTTCCAGTTATAAGTTGCATCTTGTGCCTGGTTAATGACTTTATATGTTAAGTTTGATTCATTAGGGCAGATTATTGTCGGGCCAGAAATAATCAGGTTGGAATTGACATCTGGTTTCATCTCAATATTTATTGTAGCTTTTTGGCTAATACAAGATCCCAATTTTTTTCTTAAAGTTACTTCTCCCCCTGTAGTTCCAAATTGTACAACTATTTGTGAATAGTTTGAATTACTTTGTACGATAGAGGCCCCAGGAGGTATCGACCATATGTTAGAGTAGAGTATATTTGAGGCGGTTTTATATAAATACGTTTTATTAGGGCATACATCAGATGCGCCTGAAATAATTGGAGTGGAGGGAGCAGCGCCTATGCTAAAACTAGTGCCATTGTCCGATCCAATTACAGAAGGGCTGGAACCAATTACTCTGACTCTATAATTTGACCCTGACGGAATGGTATATGGAAATGTAGCCGAAATACTTCCGGAGGTTGAGCCATTCGTCTCGCCTATATTAGTAGGATTAGCAAAGCTTCCTGTTGCATCTGAGATTTGTGCAGTGAATACATTATCGTTATTGAAAGCGGTGGATACGTTAAAGTTTATTGTAATTGTAGAACCTTGGCAAAAGGGGGCTGGGCTGTTTATTGAGCAAATAATCTCAAAAGGTACGGAAAAAATTTGAACTCTGTTGTTGCCGGAGTCTGCAATCCAAACTTTACCAGAAGGTCCTACTGCTATTCCAGTTGGGGAATTAAATTTACCTTGAGAATTTCCAGATTCCCCCCACATTGTTATAAATACACCATCTGAAGTGAATTTTTGTATTCTATTATTACCCTGGTCTACAACAAAGATATTACCATGGTTGTCAGAACAAATTCCGGCTGGAGTATTAAACAGTCCGGCTGCATTACCGTACCCACCCCAAGAGGTTATGTATGTACCTGTTGAGCTAAACTTTTGAATCCTATGGTTGTCTTTGTCCGAAACATAGATATTTCCGGAAGGGTCAATAGTTAGTCCGGCAGGATTATTAAAATGGCCAATTTCGGCTCCCCAGTTTCCCCACTGAAGTAGAAATTCGCCGGTATTAGAAAATTTCTGGATTCGGTCCAATTCGTCAGCAACATACACGTTGCCTTCTGCATCCAGACAAATTCCCGTAGGATTTACAAATTGTCCATTGCCAGATCCAACTGAACCCCAAGATGTTATAAAATGACCGGAAGGAGTGTGCTTTTTTACCTGACTGCTAATATTATCGGTAATGAAAAAGTTGCCAGAATTATCTATTGCTATATAACCATTTCTTCCCATTGAATTTAGATTAGAAAGAAATGTGCCTTCCTGATTAAATTTCTGGGTTAAATAGGTATCTCTAATATAATATAGGTCATCGTTGCTTAAGGCAATTCCAATTGGATTGGTAAAGCCACCATTCCCAGGGATACTACCCAATGTATTTTGTAAAACTCCATTTAAATTAAATTTTAGTACATTGGTTCCATTGGCAACGTAAGCATAACCATCAGGGGTGGGGGCTAGTTTCTGTATCTTTTGAGTATTCCAGGTTACTTGCAATACTCCAGAGCTGTTTAGTTTTTTTATGGTAGTGTGATTGTAGACATAAACGTTATTCGAATGGTCCACAGTAACATAATATTTATAATTAGCATAGCCCTCCCAGGAAGTTAATAATGCCCAACTGGAAGAAAATTTCCTCACTCTCCCCAGATCCGGATTGGGTATATAAAAATTACCTTGCTGATCAAGGGCAATTGATGTAGGGTGGTTAATTGAAACTCCGCCACCGTTTGTCACATTGCCTAAAAAGCTTCCCTCTGTGTTGAATATAACTATTCTATTATTTTCATAATCAGCTATGTAAATTTTACCTTGTGAATCAATAGCTAAATCATGGGGTTGTTTCATTTGGCCATTCCCAGTGCCTACACTTCCCCACTTTTTTATAAATGTGCCAGATGGGCTAAACTTCTTGATGGTTGAATTCTGCTTGCTTAATAGATAGATATTGCCTGATTGGTCCAATGCTATAGAGCTTTCGTTGTTGAATTCATACTCATTTGTGCCTGCATTTCCGAAATAGTTTATTACATTATTGTCAGGACCATATTTTATTACTTTATTTTGGGTCAAAACATAGAAATTAGAATAGACATCGGTCGCGACACTCACTGCAGAACTAAAACCATGAAGAGCAGGGTTGTCGCTCGCGCGTATTTCTTTTTCAAATTGATAGTTTTGTGAAAACCCTTGTAATGAATTAGAAAAAGTGATCATTAAAAGGAATACTTTAAAATGAATAAAAAGTCTCATAAATTTTTGTTGAGTTAAAATTATAAAAATGAAAACTCCTCAAAAATAAATTAATTTTAAATTAATGCATTGTTTTCCTTAGTAAATTATTGTTGTTGATTATGTTATATAGGAGGGGTGCCTGCTTTAAAAGCATATTTGATTGAAGGTGAAATTTATTATTGCAACCCTTATTTTT
>DATCKK010000351.1:0-5493 GCA_036562325.1 Cytophagaceae bacterium
CTATTATCCCTTATACGTTTGAAAATACAACAATAAAGTTTGTAAAGCCGGGAGGAAAGGTGAATTTGGAGTTTGATGTTATCGGAAAATATTTGAATACGATAGTTTCCAACTATATTAATAATATTAAGTTACCCAATAACAATAAATAAAGCATTAATTACGATAATGGACTGCTTAATAATTGATGACGAAGAGATGTCTCGCAACATGGTAAAACATTTTGTCGATCAGACAAAGTCGCTAAATCTTGTTGGAGTTTGTTCGGATGCCATTCAGGCGGTAAATATTTTAAATAAAACTAAAGTAGACCTTTTATTTCTGGATATAGAAATGCCTGAAATGTCAGGGTATGATTTGATAAAATCTCTTACGGACCCGCCACAAGTTATTCTTATTACTTCCAAAAAAGAGCATGCGGCAGAAGCCTTTGTTTACGGAGTTACGGATTACCTGGTGAAACCCATTACTTATCCGAGATTTTTTCAGGCAGTTTCAAGAGCGGAAGAAAATTATGCCCTTTCTCAGATAAAGATCACTACGAATAATGAACTATACGTAAGGACGGATTCCAAGATTGTGAAGGTGAAGCTGGATGATATACTTTATATCGAAGCACTGGCAGACTATATAATGATTATTACTGTTAATAATAAATATATAGTCCACTCTACCATGAAAGGCTTCCAGAGCAGGCTGCCTGCTGATTCCTTTGTAAGGGTACACCGGTCCTATATTGTTAACAGAGATAAAATTGAATCAATTGAAAATCTATTTGTAGTAATTAATAATAAATATATTCCAATTGGAGCTTCTTACAAGGATGAGTTTATGAAGAAGCTTAATCTTTTATAAGTTCGGGAATTGGTCTTTGTTTGGTAAGCTTAAAGCTTTGCTTGTATAGATAATAAAAGACAATTCCCCATACAGCTCCGGATACAGCTCCGGCGAGAATATCTCCCGGATAATGGACAGCGAGGTATACTCTGCTGTAAGATACCAGAAATGCCCATGGATACAGAAGCATCATCCATTTTACTTTTTTAAATACCAAAGATAAAAATACGGCAAGGGCAAATGTGTTGGCAGCATGTGAAGATATAAAGCCATATTGGCCACCGCAATTTTTTAGCAACCGCAAATATGGAATCACCTCTTCATTATGACAAGGCCTTAATCTTTCAGTTAGTGGTTTTAAAAGCCCGGAAGCAAACTGGTCTGCCGCTACTATCAAAAGTGCGATGGTGAGTAATATCCAGATTCCTTCTAATCTTAATTTCCAGAATATGAATATAATTAAACAGGCATAGAAAGGTATCCAGAAAAACCTTTCTGTTGCATAGAGCATGATTGGGTCAAGAACCGGATGGTACAACTGATTCAGAAAAATCAGCAGATCTTTGTCTAATTTATCCAGAATGTGAAGGATTTCCATCTCAGATCCAGTTTATATCTTTTTTCAAAAGATTAAGTGTTTCTTCTTCTTTGCTGTTTTTCTCAGGCTTAAAATTATATTCCCAATTCACTTCAGGCGGCAGGCTCATCAAAATGGATTCTGTTCTGCCATTAGTGTCAAGGCCAAATTTGGTACCTTTATCATACACCAGGTTAAATTCTACGTACCTGCCTCTTCTAATCTTTTGCCAGATTTTTTCTTTTTCGGTATAAGGTTTTTCTTTCTTTTTGTTAATAATTTCACAGTAAACAGGTGCAAATGTTTTTCCTACATCCAGCACAAAGTCAAAACGCTGTTCTATTGAAATGGACTCTGTAGCAGTAAGTCGGTCAAAAAAGATTCCTCCTACACCCCGGGTTTCGTTTCTATGCTTGATAAAAAAGTAGTCATCTGCCCACTTTTTAAAGTTCGGATAATACTCCTTGTTATGCTTATCGCATACTTGTTTGAGGTTAGAATGGAAGAATGCTGCTTCTTCTTTATCGATGTAGTGTGGTGTTAAATCTATTCCTCCGCCGAACCAGCAAAGGCCATTGCTCATTTCAAAATAGCGGACATTCATGTGTATGATGGGTACCCATGGATTGGAAGGATGTAGTACTATTGATACACCAGTGGCATAAAAGTCAGACTGAGGGATTTGAAGCGCCTGAATAATTTTATCAGGTGTTTTTCCAAATACAGCAGAGAATAGGACTCCTCCTTTTTCCAATACATTACCTTTTTGAATTATTCGCGTTATTCCACCTCCACCTTCTTCTCTTTGCCAAATGTCTTCTGCAAATTTTGCTTTGCCGTCAGCTTGTTCCAGTTGGGAACAAATGGAATTTTGTAATTCTTTAAAACTATTTTCTATAAACTTCTTATCCATTCCGCTATTTCAGTTTGAAGATTTCACCTTGGTTATCTTTGTAAATAATTATTTTATCTCTTTCTGCTATGTCACTACAATTCGTTTGACCGAAACAAACATAAAGCCCTGATTTGTTATTAGCAGATGAGTTTATATTTATTATTTCTATATCGTTATTTCCTTTTAATATCAGATAATAAGCCTGATATATATGGTTAGTATAAATTACTTCTGCGTTTTTTAGTTCCTGTATCTGCCGGCCCAAGGCAGACTCTGTTGTTGCAATTAAGTTATACCCTCCGGGGCCTACTTCATTCCAATGCATTATATGGTAAGAAGTTCTGATAACAGGATATAGTAACCAGGCTATGAGCGTTGCATAGATCAATGGTTTTAACTTAGGTAACTGATCTACCAACTTTTCAATTAGTACAAAGATAATTATAAATGCCGGGATATACACAGGCGAAAGAATTCGATCATCTACAGGGTCGTTGATGTGAACATAGGTTAAAAGTAAGTTCAATAATAACAGATAGTTGAAAAAAGTAAGGATGATAATTTTTAGGAAGAGGCCGTTTTTTTCTTTTCTCCGGATATATAGATAATAAATCAGTATCCCTGTGGCTAAGCCAATGGCGGTGAGCCTGATAGCTAATGGAATTTCGTCTGGCAGCCACCAGGAGCTAAGTGTGTTTAGGGTCTCATAAATGGTGTTCTTTAATTGAAGAGGATCCCAATAGGCGACCCCAAAAACTTTTCCTGCAATTGATAGCCGTATTAAATTCCATATAATGATACAACCTATTGTAGGTACTAAATATATAGTGACTATTTTGATTTTCTTATAAATGGAGGAAGGATAGAGTAAAAATAATATGCTGGCGTGACTTAGAATAAAAAGTAGCCCGCTTTTTCTCTGTAGGTAAAGCAGAATGGAAATGACAACCAGCCAAATAAAATAGCGAGGTTGTTGTTGGTTTAAATATTTGAAAAGAATGATTAATGATAGCAGAAGTAAAGAAATAAATGCCGGCTCTGACCAGACAAATACATGAGTTAACAAAGTGGGAGTAGAAAAAGCCCATGTTATTCCTGCAGCGTAAAGAAGAAGTCGATTTTTAAGAAAGTAACTAAACAGGTAGAAAGCCAGGAAGGTGTTTAGAGTGAAAAGTATTCCATGAAATACTGATGTAAATGTTATTAGTGAAAGTGGAGTATATTTCGCCAGTGATAAAAGTAGCGGATAGAGTGGTGGCCATTCAGTAAAAGGGGTATTGTCCACTTTAAGTAGTTTATATTGTTTGATAAATGACGAAGCCGCATGCAAGTAGTTCACGGAATCGTCAGTAATACCTAATCCGTTGTTGTATACTGCAGAGGTATAAACAATAGCAGATAACAGAGTAAGAATAAGAATAGGAATAAAATTCTTTCTGAATTGGGAGAGATGGTCAATATGGTTAGAAAGGGTATCCAATACCTATATTGATTTCTGTGTTTTTAATTTTATACTCTGAAACCCATCTGTCTCCCTTGGGTTGTGAAGGGTCGCGGAGTTTGTAGCCAAAATCAAACCGCAGAATGAGGAAGGAAAAATTAAGCCTTAAGCCAACACCGGTACCAAGAGCAATATCCGGTATCGAGTTTAAGTATTTAAACTCCGCACCGGCTTTTGATTTATCGTGGTTATGCCAGACGTTTCCGGCATCCAGGAATACGGCGCCATCAAAGAAGCCGCTTATGTTAAAACGGTATTCGTAGTTATTTTCAAAAATAATTTCTCCTGGTTGTTCATATAAGTATTGATTCAGGCTATCCTTAAATATCCCTGGGCCAAGTCTTCGTTGTTTCCAGCCTCTTATACTATTGCCTCCTCCGGCAAAAAAGTATTTTTCGTAAGGAAGTACAAGGTTACTGTCATTTCCATAAGGCCGGGCGTATCCGGCATTAACTCTTACAGCGAATACACTTTTTCTCTTTACAGGGAAGTAGTATCTAAGATCTGTATTGATCTTGTAATATTGATAATATTGTTTACCAAAATATTTATTTTCTGTGTTTACACCTTCGAATGTCTCGTCCAATAGTTTTACAATATTGCCTCCGATTTCAAAAGAAACCTTGAAAAACCTGGAGGTTTTAATCTTCCCGATTTCATTGTTGTTAAAAATATAGGTAGCATTAAAGTTAGTTACAATGGATGGATTGAAGCTTCGAATGAGATTGCTACCTCTTCCTTCAAGGTTTTTTAAGAAGGCCTGAAAAGCCTCTGTTTTGACTGAGTTAATAATATTTACATCAATAGGCGATATCAAAAACTGGCTATACTGAGTTGTAGAAAAATTATAGGTTAGCGCCGCCCTCAGGTTTTTACGTACATAGTCAGGGCGGTCGGTTAAGGTATAACCGAGTTGTAATTTTGTCCTTGGATTATAGTTAATGAATTTATATCTAAGTCGGGTAGGGAAATACAATTGAGGAAAAGTTAATGAAAAGTTAAGCCCAAATTCCTGATTGGTAAGGCTTTTATCGTCATTGGTTATACTAGGTTGGGCATCAATAGAATATCGTACACTTGTTTCAAATACTTCAAATCCCGATAAAAAATTTCTGTTCTTATAGCTTACATTTAGAAAGGGGCCAGGCAGCCATGCGTTTCCTACATTGACCCCATATTCTTGTGTAATCTGAAATTTCTTTAGCGGGCTTGTATGTATGTAGGCAATAAGCGTGTTGGAAGAGTCTTTTTCAAAATTGATATTTACAAACTTATACATATCCATACTCCCCAACTGGCGCTGGCTTTGCTGAACCTTTGTTTGGTTGTAATAATCTCCGGGTTTGAACTTTATTTTATGACTTAATATTTTTTTTGAGAAATAGCTGTTACTATAAATGAAATGGATGTCCCTGTAAAAGCTGGTGTCTTGTTTAATGTTATTTTTTAATTCAGATATATCCGTATTAAAATAAATCTTTCCGATTTTATAAGGTTCATGTTGGGCTTTGGGAGGGTTTGCCAGATTTAATTCAATATCAACCTGTTTTTTACCTATGGTGGTATCTACTTTGAAGTAAATAAATTGACGGGTAAAGTCATAATAACCATTGTCTTTCATGATTTGAGTGAGCCTTTCTCTTTCTTGGGAGATTTTGGATTCATCGTATTTGTCTCCTTTTT
>DATCKK010000357.1:0-5256 GCA_036562325.1 Cytophagaceae bacterium
CTCCAAGGATAACATAATAAATATACATCCCGCAACCCGGCAGGGGCTGCAACCATTCAAACCCAATAAATGGAAAGTGTACTTCAGGGTCAATAAAAGTTTCTTTTACCCATCCTGTCAATATGGAGCCAAATCCCTCAAGAGCTAATATAATTCCAAAAAGTACTCTGAATAGTATGAGTGGAGTATTATCAACAGGACGAAAAAACCATTGTACCAACCTATTCATTAATAATATTTTAATTATTCAATCCACTATAAATGAAAAGCAATTTATTAATTAAACTATTTTAACTAATAAAAACAGTAAGATATTTTTAGCTAAATTCAGAAATAAGAAGGAGGATTTACTATTTTTGAAAGTTTTAAAAATTTTGTTGAGTATGATTGAAGAAGAAATTGCTCTGGCGTTGCTTGAATCGGGTGCAGTAAAACTCAGACCGGAAGAGCCGTTTAAATGGGCTTCCGGATGGAATTCTCCTATTTATTGTGACAACAGATTAACTCTGTCTTTCCCGGCTATACGATCAAAAATTAAAAATGCACTGGTGGCTGCAGTTAAAGAGCAGTTTAGTGAAGTGGAAGCTATTGCAGGAGTAGCAACTGCCGGAATTCCTCAGGGGACACTGATTGCAGAAGTACTAAACCTCCCTTTTTTATATGTAAGGCCAAAGCCTAAAGACCACGGGCTGGAGAACCTTATTGAAGGCAAAATTACTCCGGGACAAAAAGTGGTGGTAGTAGAAGATTTAATTTCAACCGGAGGCAGCTCGCTGAAAGCTGTAGAAGCCTTAAAAGATAACGGAGCCAATGTGCTGGGCATGGTAGCCATTTTCACTTATGGATTCGCCGTTGCTCAGGACAACTTTTCCAAAGCAAAGGTTAAACTTTCAGTATTAAGCAATTATGAAGCTTTACTGGCCGCGGCATTGAAAAACAATATAGTAGCGGAAAAAGACCTGGAAACGCTGAAAGAGTGGAGAAAAGACCCGGGTGCATGGAAAAAATAATCCGACAATGTCGTTTGGTTTCATTCTCATAATTACCATAGTGCAAACCAAACGACATTTGAAATTCCAATTAACCAAAGCCCAATCCCAAAGTCTTTACACCTAACTTTATTACTTTGCCCAACATCTCTTTCCCACTTCCTGGATCTTTTCTAATTCCCGTTTATTAATTCTATAACAAATGACCAGAATCGGATTAATATCAGACACTCATGGTTTTCTGGACACTAAAGTGTTCCAGTATTTCGAAGACTGTGATGAAATATGGCATGCCGGAGATATCGGAAGTATTGAAGTTGCAGATCAACTGGCCAAATTCAAACCACTAAGGGGCGTTTATGGAAATATTGACGGCGCAGAAATTAGAAATCAATATCCTGAACACAACAAGTTTCAACTGGAAGGATTATCCATTTGGATCACTCATATTGGCGGCTATCCAGGGCATTATAACCCTAAAATAAAAAAAGAATTATCCCTAAATCCTCCAAATATTTTTGTTTGCGGCCACAGCCATATCTTAAAAGTAATGACAGATAAAACTTTGAAGAATATGCTTTGTCTTAATCCCGGAGCAGCTGGAAAACATGGTTTTCATCATGTAAAAACGATACTAAAATTTGACCTTAACTCCGGCAAAGTGGAAAATATGCAAGCAATTGAACTGGGAAAAAGAGCAAGCCTGGAAAGTTAAAGACTCAATCTAAAAAAACAAAAATAGCCCCGAAGTGGGGCTCAAATATCGTCAATACTGAACTATCAAAATGAAGAAATATCTTATATAATTAAGCTCGTTTTTTAAGCTCTTCTACGTCTACCTTTTTAATTACAGGCTTTTGTAATAACAACTTGATAGCGGCAGTTTTTTGCTTTGAAATATTCTTATTTCTTCTATCTTTTCTTTTTAATCTGGTAACGCCCATGTTGATAATATTTTAATTTTTTCGAGCCGCAAATTTAATTCAATATTTAAAAATAAAAAACTCTTTCTTTAAATATCTTTTAAAAATACCCTATTTTCTTTCTGATTTTGTAGCTTTGCACAAATTTTCAATTCACAATGAGCAGTCAGAAACCCAGTATTCCAAGAGGGACCAGAGATTTTGGCCCTGAAAAAATGATCCGCAGGAATTTTATTCTTGATAATATAAAACAGGTATTTCAGAAATTCGGATTCTTGCCACTGGAAACTCCCGCCATGGAAAACTTATCTGTTCTGACCGGAAAGTATGGAGATGAAGGCGATAAACTAATTTTTAAAATATTAAATAGTGGAAACTATTTAGAAGGTACCACCACCGAAGACTACACCAAAGGAGTAAAAGAACTGACATCAAAAATCTCGGAGAAAGCCCTCAGATATGACCTTACTGTACCCTTTGCCAGATATGTGGTAATGAATCGTGGAGAACTTACCTTCCCATTTAAACGCTATCAAATACAACCCGTTTGGCGTGCAGACCGGCCTAGCAGAGGACGTTACCGTGAGTTTTATCAATGCGATGCAGACGTAGTTGGTACAGATTCCCTGCTTTGTGAAGCGGAAATTGTACTAATGATCAATGAAGCTTTTGCCCGTTTGGGAATCAAAGATTTCACTATTAAAATAAACAACCGTAAAATACTTACAGGGCTAACCGAGGCAATCGGCAAAAAAGGGTGTGAGGCAGAACTTTGTGTAGCTATAGACAAATTGGACAAAATCGGGGTTGGGGGCGTAGTTGAAGAACTTAAAAGCAAAGATTTTTCAGAAGAAGCTATTCACAAACTCTATCCTTTTTTGGAAATAACAGGTTCAACCGAAGAAAAAATTGCTTATCTTAAAGAAATATTCTCTACATCCGAAGTGGGCACAAAAGGCCTTGAAGAGCTGGAACAGGTACTGGATTATGTCAAAAAATTCGAACTGACACAACCCAACGTAGAATTCGACATCACGTTGGCCAGAGGCCTCTCCTACTACACCGGAGCGATATTTGAAGTAAAAGCCGATGGAGTCCAAATTGGAAGTATAAGCGGAGGAGGAAGATACGACAATCTGACGGGAGTATTCGGATTACCGGGATTGTCCGGAGTGGGAATCTCCTTTGGAGTAGACAGAATTTATGACGTAATGGAGGAACTGGATCTATTCCCTAAGACGACTTCTACCTCAACAAAAATATTAATATGCTGTTTTGATGATGAGGCAGTTACGTATTCTTTGCCGGTATTAAAAAGATTGAGAGAAGCTGGAATAAACAGTGAAATCTATCCGGAAACAAGTAAAATGAAAAAACAGCTCAACTATGCCAATGATAAAAAAATTCCTTACGTACTAATCGTTGGCTCTGACGAAATTAAAACAGGAAATCTCACTTTGAAAGATATGCTAAAAGGGGAACAGGAACGTTTAAGCATAGAAGAAATTATTTCTAAGTTATTGTAGCCATATATGTTATCAAGGACATTAAGCGGAATTATCACAGCATTATTATTCATATCATTAGGTAAGCTTAATGCTCAATCTTATACCTGCTTTACTCTTGATAAATATAAAGGATGTGTCCCTCTGACAGTAAAAGCATCTTATTGCGGGGTGTATACCGGTTATACCGAATATAACTTTGAATACAGTGGTTCTGACAACTTTGACCTGGACTCTGTGCACACTTATACTCAGCCTGGAGTATATACAGTCAAACTATTTAACCATAACGGAGCTATCCCTTTCTTCTCAGACACCACAGTAATTGTCCTCCCTCGCACTAAACCGCATTTTACCGTACATAAACTCAGTGACGGCATTGTCAAAGTAGAAATCACCGATACTAATTATGATTCTTTTGTAATTGATTATGGAGACGGACACTCTTCTCCAACAATAACGAATGGAAGCATAGATATTCATCAATATTCAAGTACCGCTCCTGTAACTATTAAAGTTTCTGCTGTATATTCCGATTTAAATTGCGGCAATGACAGTTCTATAACCATTAACCCTTTACCCCTAATTACAACTGCCGTAATCAATAACACCTCAGTACTCTCCGTTTCGCCTATTTTAGGGAGAGTACAAATAAACTTTACCCCCCAGGAATATGTACCTTACAAGCTAATCCAAAAAACTTTTGACGGCACTTATAAAACCGTCGATACCTTTGTATTCAACAGTAACCTTCCCCAAAACATTGTTGCAGACACATTAGACACAGAGAACACCAGTTATTGTTTCCGTGTTGTACCCTTTGATGCAGAGGTGGACTTCCCTGCCTCCAACGAACTATGCAGTCAGACCATACATGCAGAAGCACTAAATAATCAAAACAGGGTAACATGGAAAAATTTAGGAGCTGCTTCCTATTCTCTAACCATTGACTCCAATACTCCAATAACCGGATTAACCGGTAATGAATATATAGATAACAATATAAAGTGCGGACAGGAATACAGCTATACAATAACAGCTCACTTCCCTGGTGGCTTGTATTCAAGCTCAGGAGCCATAGCAGTTAAGGGTACTTCTACCATCAAACCATCCGCCATAGAAGAACTAAACTCAACCATCGAAGGCGAAAAAGTAAAGTTAACATGGGATCCCCCACTTCAATTTCCGGTTAACCATTACATAATTTCCAGTTCCGAAAACGCTTCTGCTTATAGTGAAGGATTAAATTATTCCGGAGTATCTCCCTATATAGACATCAACTCTAATCCTAATAACAACACTTATTGCTATAAAATCAGGTATGTGGATATTTGCTCGAATCTTTCGGATGACAGCATTAGTACCTGCCCCGTTTTTCTACAAGCAAGTAAGAATGATAACTCCGTAGACTTGTCCTGGACGGACTATATCGGATCCTGGAATTCAGGAATAGGAAATTATGAGATTGAAGTATTAGATAGAAGCGACGCAGTAGTAGAAACAATTAACTCTTCCCTTTTTACCCTGCACTCGTATGCTATTGCTTTTGGCACATCCTCGTTAAGGTTTCGCATAAAAACTAAGTCGGGATCAGGAAATGAAGTCTCATATTCTAATACAGTTGAAGTTACTTTTGAACCGGAAATATATATTCCTACCGTCTTTACTCCCAATGGAGACGGCACAAATGATGTCTTCCGCATTAAGGGCAAATATTTTAAAGATTTCAAATTAACCATTTTTAACCGGTGGGGTGAAGTAATCTTCTATACCGATAAGCTGGATACAGGCTGGGATGGGATTGTGGACGGAACTCCGGCACCTGCAGACGCCTACGCC
>DATCKK010000369.1:0-4923 GCA_036562325.1 Cytophagaceae bacterium
GGAGACGGCTGAGCGGAAGGAGCAGTTATTCCTACGTGCTTCATCGCACAAGTTTCTTCTGTCGATTTTTCCATGCAAAATTTAACGATAGGATTATTGTTTACCAACAATGTACCTATGTTTTCACTGCTACTGGTTCTGAATAAGATAGGGCGTATTTCAGATTCCGGAATTTCGGCTATTCCATCTGTTGTATTTTCAAAATAAGGCTGAAGTTTTTGAAGGTCTTCAGGAGTCAGATAAAGGTTAACAGGTACTCCAGAAGCGTTATTCCCTAGTACGGCATTAGCATTATCTATTCCGGAAGAAGTAACTTCTGCCGCTTTTTCCAAAATATTATCATCTTCTTTTACCAATATACCATGCCCCTCTGCAATGGGAAATGAAGGAGCCAGCGTTTCCAGAAGTTTGGCTCTTAGTACTTTCTTTTCTTCAATATGTACATCCGCAACTTCTTTATGTATATCTGTTATTCCTTGGTTTAAGCGAATTCTGGATCCCAATAGGCTTTTATAATTATTAAGACGGTCCTCCACATTTTCTTTTTCCGTTTCCGGAATTGGTATTCCTGCTTCCTTTAACTGTTCTGTTGTTAATCGTATAAAATACGACTCCTGCCTTCCTGCATTTTGGCGGAAAGCCGTTTTGTAAAGAATCTTTACTTCACTACTTCCGGCATCTTCCGGAGCCAATACCATCAGAA
Organism: Cytophagaceae bacterium; assembly: GCA_036562325.1. GTDB lineage: Bacteria > Bacteroidota > Bacteroidia > Cytophagales > Cytophagaceae > DATCKK01. Next base: position 704 of record DATCKK010000369.1, read on the forward strand.
ATAGATCCGGACGCTTTTCCTGAACATTTTGTACTCTGAATTCACTATCTTCATAAGCCAATCGAAAACTTCCATCAACCGATGTGAGTACCGAACCTATGCGATCTCCCAATATAGTAGCTGTCCTTATTCCGGATGGCGACATCTCCCCTAACTCTTCTTCCGGCCTTGCATTGGGATCAAGGTCATATATAACAACCAACAAATCAGGTATACCAACTCCTGATTCTTTCAAGGTTATTTTACCATAAATACTATTGGTATAAGATGGAATGTTAACGGCCATAGCTGAAGGGTTTTTGCTGTTGAGATTTCGGGATAACTTTGAGATAATAAAAATGTTTTAATGCCATTCATTTGTCTAAACAGCTTTAAACTCTAACCTGCTTTTCAAACAATTCTCTCAGTTATTAGTATTAACCCAACTCAAATATTCATTCATCTTATGTTAGACGGACCTGTATCTACCATACTTTCAAGACTTACTTTTAATAAAGGATTAGGATATAGTCATTATCCCGCCGAACAGATACTTTATGTTTATGACAAATCGGGTAATATTACAGGTGTCTCATGTAATCGTTTTGAACTATTAACCGAAGATATTATTAAACTCAATCAGCCTAAAACCAAACCCATCTATTTAAAAAGACTGGAAGGACAATTTAAAATACTGTTTTACGGATTAATAGGCATATCCTACACAAGCACTACTTGTCTGTTAAAAGCAGCATTTGCCTTTCATCAACTACTCTTATTATATATAGAGACGGAAGACACTTTAAAAATCAGATCGGTTGCCGAAGCTTTACTATCCATCCATAAAGAAATTGAGAAAAGAACCCAAAGGCCTTACCAATACCGTATAACTCTCGACGAAACAGATTTATTCCAACCTCTCCCGGCTACCATACTTACACAATTTCCATTAAATCAACAACCGTTTTGGAAACAACAAAGCCGGTTCCAAAAGAGAGTAACTATAAAAAATAAAATACCCAATAAACAATCCTGGCTCATACCACTGGAAGAAAAGGAAGAACAGGCTGTTAATGAAAAAGACCTGGAAGCTGCCTTAGAAGCAGCAATGGCCAATATAGAAGTACAAAAACAACTTTCACTTATCCCTAAGGGAGATACTCCACTTGTCAGACTTTACAGGGAAAATCTGAATAAGCTGACACTCGAAGATGTATATAAACAAACTCAGGTAACAGTTAAAAACAGAGCACCATGGAAGCTGTCCGAACTGGTAGAAGTCATATTCTATATAAGTTATATAACGCTTGTATTAGATAAAAACGGTGAACCATTAGACAGCAAAGGTATTTTTGGACAATTTCCCTATGGAATAATCTTATTATCCAAAAAATTCAAAACCGTAAAATTTATCCCGCCACCTGGCAGATATGTAAGCCTTGGCCCTCTCCCTGAACATCAGATGATAATTGATGGAGCCATCATTCAAAAAATGCCCGGAAACCATAATGGCATATTATCTTATCAGGAAGTTTGGGCTACAGGCCAATGGGAACCGGAGTACCAGCAAAAAGCAATCGAGTCATTAAGTAAAAACAAAATATATCTTGGTGGCCTGGTAGTAGACAGTGCTTACCGTCCTAAGGAAATAGGTTTTACTGATATGATAGCTGCTTTACCGGAAGTAGTAGATGCAACCATTCCCTATTTTTACAAAGTAATTAATAATAGAATAGAATCATGGTTTGAAAATTACGAAGAACTTCTTAAGGAGATAGGTAAAGAAGTATTAAAAAATCTGTTAACGGAAACCTTAAAGAAGCTTGCAATAAAATATATAGTTAAAAAAATAGGCACGAAGATAGTTCCTGTAGTCAATGTAATTTCAGGAGTAAAAAGCGCCATAGAAGAGATTACAAGTGATGAAGTAGATAAAGAATATATCGCAGTCAATTGTGTACGTCTCTACCTCAAAGGAGTGGTTAAAGATGATCAGACGCTGGCCTCCAAAATTTTGGCAAACATATTGGGTGATGTTTTTGAAGAGGAGATTAAAAAAGTAATTATTGCAAAAGCTACCCAGGCAGGCATAGCTCTAATGAAGAAGAAGAAAAAAAGTAGCAAAGAGCTTTCTACTCCTTCCCAACCACAACCTTTGCCTCCTCCGGCGGAAACAAAAGAAACTACTACTCCTGCAGGAAAAAAACCAACCGAATCAACTCAAACAACAGACCCAAGACTTATACAAGAAGGCTGGAAAGTATTTCATGAAACGAAAAAGGAACAGGAACAAAAAGCATTGGATAATAAAGGTAATACAAGGCCGGGTGAAGCTACAATGTCAAAAGACATTCCTGTAAAGGGAGAAGAAAAGGAAAAATCAATAACACAGAAAACATTTTCTGAAAATGACCGGCAACTGGTCAATAGAGATACAGAATCGTCGGATGAAGGGTTTAAAGGTGGAAAAAAGAAGGAAGCAGGCAAGAAGGAAGGTAGAGAAAGAGAAAATGTTAATAAAAAGCGTGGTACAAAAACCAAAGAAGAGCATCAGGAAGAAGAAGAGCGTGGAAAATCATCTCCCAAAAACAAGCCATATCCACCGTTAGAGGTATTTACTCATACCACCACCCGGAAGTTTCGGCAAAATCTGGTTAAATTCTTCAAAAACAATCCTAATCATCCATTAGCCGTTTTATATAATCCCAATACCGGTCGGCTACATCCTTCTACTAAAAAAGGAATGGATTCATTTTACTGGGAAGAACACCCCGAAGCTATGCAAGCCGGACACGTAAGAAGCAAGCATACCGGCGCACGAGACCAGGTAGTAATTATGACCGCCGCAGAAAATCAATTATATAATCAAACCGTGGAAACTAAAGGTAGTAGTATACGGGGCGGATTTAAAGTTGCAATCATTGACGGAATACCTGTTTCTGTCCGATCTGCTCAACACCTGATCCAATATGGAAAATTAGACCAGAAAGTGCTTGACAATGCCACAATAGTAGATGTGGATGAACTTTAAATTCATTTTCAAAACATGATTTACCTTCATAATATCCATTCCAAAATCGAGTTATATAAACATTCGAATGATGCCTGAGACAGGCCGACTAACTTTCTCAGGATTTGTTATTCCCTCAAAATCAGTTTTGAAGAATAATTCCTCAACAATTATTAATATTTTCCCTTAAATTTACGTCTCAATAAAAATTCTTTTTGAATGCGACTGACAATTTTATTCTTATTAGTACCCCTAATTTCTTTTTCACAAGAACTGATTAATGCGGTAGCCATGAAAAACGGTGGCAGAATCATTACATCTGCTCCTTCCTCCCGAATCAGTTCACCTCATACTGCTATAATAGACGATTATAGTGTTCAGGCCCTCACAGATGAATCTCCCATAATGTGGTGTTCAAAGTCTTTTAGCTCGTTTCCCCTCACTTTTGTTTATGAGTTGTCAGAGGAATACTTACTGGAAAAATTCACATTCAATACTATCTGCGAAAACTATAAAGGCATTGCGGCCAAAAATGTACGAGTAGAAGTATCAACAATATCCGCCACCAAAGGATTTGAAACTGCGGGAGAGTATACTCTAAATGCAAATACTATAAACACCTTTACCCTCCCCCCCGTCAAAGCCAGATGGGTAAAGCTGGTAATACTTTCCAATCATGGCAACAATGAATTTACCGAACTGGCAGAGTTCGAGGCCTGGGGGAAATTTGCAGATCCTTCTTATGAAGAAATGGATATCGTAGGGCTTTGGGATTCCAACTTTGATTGGGTATCTATCAACAGCAACAAAAACGGATTCATCTATGGATGCTATAAATGGGCCCAGGGCGACCTGTATGCAGGAGAAGTAAACCGAAGAATCTTCACATTCAGCTGGAAACAAAGAGATGACGGGCAGAAAGGCTGGTGCAGGCTGGCAATAAACAAAGAAGGAAATATATTATTTGGTATCTGGGGTTATGACAATGACTACAATAGGTTTGGGTTCTGGGAATTTACCAAAAACTCATCCACCCCAAAAACATGCTGGAATGATAAAGAAGTGGAAGACCAACCTTCTACCCGGATAGACAAAAAGCCAGAACCGGTAGAAGAAGTAGTGAAAACAGAACCAGTAAAAGAAATCAACAAAGTCTATTTTGTCTTTGAAGATAAAGAAACCAAAAAACCCTTGCCTGCAGAGTTAAAACTGGAGCTCAATGGTGAAATAA
>DATCKK010000379.1:0-2545 GCA_036562325.1 Cytophagaceae bacterium
GCCGAACTGGCGGAACATCAAAAAGCAAAAATCCTTTCCAGGCTGAAGCCTGTTCTTGAAAAACCTGCCATTGTAAAGAAACAAATGCAGGCAATAGAAGACCTGAAAGAAGAAGGATACACTGCTGAAGAAATAGCGGCCGGCATTTTAGCTCTTTATCTGGGAGTACCTACTGAAGAGAAGCCCGCTTTCAGTGAAAGAGAAAGAGGACGAGACAGAAGTGAACGTGGCGACAGACCAGGCAGAAGCAGAAGATCCGGCGTATCCGACGGAATGATCCGGTTATTTATCAACGTAGGTAAAAAAGACAGAGTGTCTCCTGGTGATATAGTAGGTGCATTTGCCGGTGAAGCTAAAATAAGCGGAAAAGACATCGGACAAATAGATATCTACGATAAATTCAGCTTTGTAAATGTTAACAGCATTACAGCTGAAAAAATTATGCATGGCATGAAGAACAACTCCATCAAAGGAAGAAAGATAAATATAGAAATTGCCAAACAATAAAAGACTAGTAATAGATTAATAAGTCTTTTAAACTGGATGTTCTGTAAAGAATAATATCCTTTGATTGAAAAATAATTTCCCATCCCGGTTTTACGCGAGTGAAACCGGGAAATTTTTTATTGATACTGGCAAATTTTGACTCCGTAAATTTATTCACTAACACATAAACATCATCAGCCTCTATATCTACAGTTTTAGGCACATCCTGATATTTTATATAAATGAAATTGCTTTTGGGCTGAAGAGAGTAATAATATGTATATCCATGATATAGCCTTGGGTCGCAAACTACTATATGTTTTCCTTCTTCTGAGTTAAGAAATGTCTTAACTGCGTAAGCCTCTTCTCTATTGGCATACCCACCTTTAGTCATTGAATAAACAGGATGAATAAGCAATACCAGCAACAGTCCAAGTTTTATAGTATTCCTTGTTATCAGTTTATAATTATTTAGTAATATTATCATCAAGAACACAACTGATAACAACAGGTAAATTACACTTTGATTACTATTCCCAGTATAGAATGTAACCAAAGTACAGACTACAAAAAGTATACAATAAAGTATGGCTACCCTCCTATTTAAAAATAGTTGTTCTAATCCCAATGCTGCCAATATAGCCCAGTAAGGAAGCGCCATCAGATACATCCGGGGAAACAAGCCTATCGGATTATAATATCTGAAGCTCGTGGTAAAAAACACAAACATTAATAACAGCACTATGGACAGAATAGCAAAGTAAGTTGATGTATCTCTAAGGTTACTCCATGGCAATTTCGAAAAAACCGGAATAGACAAAATCATTAGTATGGCTACTTCACTTCCTAAAAACATATACCACGGCTGATATGTAAGTCTGGGGATAAGTGCAGTAAAAGGCTTATCAAAATAGCTATACGTAGCGGCATAATGCCCATCTTCAATGGCTGTAATCCGGTAAAACGGATCACCTGTAAAAAAATAATACATATACAAATAGCCTGCTAAAAAGATTAATCCACTTATCGCCGCCATTATCCAAAACCACATATGCTGCCTCTTTATCACATCATGAACTAACAGCATAAAATAAAAAGGGAAAAAATAAAGAATGGTTTCCTTAGAAAGCACACCCCAGATAACTACGCCGGCAAACAGAATGGCCGCCCCAACCTGGGCTTTGAGTGATGATGGGACTTTCCATATTAACATTACACTAACTATACCCACAAAAGTAATAACTACATCAGGATAGTTTTTTACAAAAAATACGGTAAAGTAGTAACTCAGGCCAAGCAAATAACAAGCAACTATCGCTATACTTTTATTTTCTTTCAAAGCACAGTATATCGCTATCAATGTTCCCACACTGGCAACTATAGCAGTTGCGGCAGTTGTTATATCATTTACACCAAATAGAAAATAGGCGACAGCAGTCGGAAGAAATAATCCGATCCGGTGAGAAAAAATATTTTCAGTAAAAGCAAACTCTCCGTTAACTAGCTGATAAGCGTAAGTTGCATAATCCAAATCATCAAAAAAGTCGAGTCCATTATAAGTAAAAAGGTGATAGATGCCGATAAATATCAGCAATGCCATAAACAGGAGTAAAGGAATATTATTTTTAATTACTGGTATACCCACTTAAAATTATATTTTTGTAGCATTAGGAATTATATATCGTAAATAAAGCAAAGTAGATGCATTTATTTTATAGTCCAGGCATAAAAGATTTACCTATACTGGAAGAAAGCGAATCACACCATGCTATAAAAGTATTAAGACTCAAATCCGGAGATAAGATATCAATTATGGATGGTGCCGGAGGAAAGTACGAAGCGATAATAGACAAAGCTGATCACAAAAAGTGTAGCGTAAAAATATTGCAGGCTACCCATATTCCGCCCAGAAGCTTTTACATTCACATTGCCATCGCACCTACTAAAAATATCGACCGGATGGAGTGGTTTACTGAAAAATGCGTTGAATTTGGCATCGAAGAAATCACTTTCATGGATTGCCAAAGGTCGGAAAGAAGCCGTATTAATTTGGAGCGAA